>JAJDDL010000001.1 GCA_029260335.1 Phycisphaerales bacterium
GGAAGTTACCCCAGGTCGAAGCGGATCCTGTAGCCATATGGGGGTAAATACCCTAGCGGCCGGGCCAGCATGGAAAAAATCCAGTTGCGAAGCCCGGGATTGGCGGGTTCCTGCGCTGTCTGGCTAGGAACTGAGGTGCCCTGATCGCGTATTAATAAGGGTGCGCGAACCCCCCTCGCGCAGCGGGTTGGAGTTAGATTGGCCCCCGCTTGCCAATCTGATGGCTCTCCAAGCCGCGATCCGTGGCATTTATGGACATCTGTCGGTGGGCATTGTGGCTCAGGCAGATCGAAGATTGGGGGGTTGAGCGCCGAGGCGAGTTGGGATACCCTGTCCCTACTACTCTCGGCGAGATCGGGTGTCTGCTCGGGTCTGCAAAGGGCTCGGACGGCTTGATCAAGGACAACCGAGGGAGTCCCCTTCCGCCAGGAGGGGCCCAGACCGTCCACCAGCCGGTGGGCGAGCGAACCCAGCAGCGAGCAGCGAGCGCCCCGACCAGGTGCGCAGAGCAAACAGAGAGGTTTGACTATGAAGCGTCGCGAGAATCGTTCATACGTTCGGCGTCGTTCCAACAGCAGCATTGAGACCCAGGGTCGTCCGGCCAGGTTGGCATCGCTCGCGGGCCGCGCGATGGTTGAGCGATTGGAAGCTCGCCAGTTGCTTTTCAGTTTGACGATCTCTGCGGATGATGTGGATCAGAGCGGGCTCGGAACCGCACGGGCGGTCTTCGGATACGCGGTCCCTGCGATCTCCACCAGCGAGATCGTCGGCACCAACGACGCCGCGGTCGTGCTCGAGGACTTCACCGAGGCGGCCATCGGCAACTACGGGGGCAACTTCGAGTTCGACGAATCCTTCATGAGGATGAAGCACAACGTCTTCCCGCCATCCGATGTCCAGATGCTGGCGGATATCGACGGCGACGGCGACCCAATCGAGGGCACCGAGCGGCTCCGCGTTCGGCTTGCAGACATCAACGAGTTCATCAGCTTTGAGTTCGATGCCACCGAGAACCTGGCCAACGACGATGCCGATCGCCCGATGACCCGGTTCTCCATCGACTTCGACCGCCAGATCGGTCAGTTCGGGTTGCCCTACCAGGATGTCCGCGCCGACGTCATGATGCGAGGCGAGGTGATCGCGTCTTTCACAGGCAATGATCTGCGCGATCTCAACGCAGCGCCGAATGGAATCAACGGCGTGCTCGAAGGCCGAGGCACCTTCGTCTTTGACGCCGACAACATCGCGATCGGCGGTCCGTTCGACCGTGTGGTCTTTACCGCCGAGAGCGGTCCCAGCGCCGCGTTTATCGTGGATAACGTACAGGGCACGTTTACGCCGGGCAACTTCGTCGACATCGTCAATGCGAGGATCTTCGGTGCCGAGGTCACGTTCCGAGGCCCTGTGGGGGCGAGCGTGCAAATTCTGGATCTCTATGGCCGCGACATGGTCAACACGATTCAGTTGGGCCAGCCCGAAGAGGTCGACTTTGTCATCGTGGACGCCAATGACGACGGCGTGCCGGACTTCAACGACGGAATCGGCCAGATCATCTTCTCCAATGTTGATCTGCGTACGTCATTCACGATTTCCGGCGGAACAATTGAACAAGACGACGATCCCAACGCGTCGTTCAATGCCGACGGGCTTCCCAATGACCTGTATCAGCAGGGCGCCGGAGACAACGCGTTCCTGTATGAGCGAGCGGATTCGCTCCTTGGAATCTTCGATCTGATTGAGGATGGCGGCTTCGGTTATGGCGTCGTCACCGATCCGCAGGGCGTGCCCACCATTGTCGGCCTTCCTCCGGGACCGGGTTCGGTCGTCATTGGCGGCCCCGTCGTACGCGACAACACAAATGGCACCACGTACAACGCCGTAGGGCAGGACCCCAATACGGGCGATGCCGTGCGCGATCCTTCTGCGTTCAATCGCGCAGATCAGGGCTTGCTGGTCGCCGGCGGCGCGTCGATGGGCCGGATCAACATCATGGGTGCGGTCCACGGCACCTCGCGATTCACAGGTGCCATCAGCGAACTCATCGTGGGACATCAACTCGGATCGATCACCGTCGAGGGCGATGTGGGCATGCTGGCGGTTGGGGGCGATCTCGGCAACTGGAGTGTTGACGTGGGCGTCGCCAACCCCGCGGGCATAAACAACAACAACCGGACCGGGTCTGAAGTATTCATCGGCCGGACGATCAGAGAACTGCTTGTTGGGGGACGTTCGCTTGCGGACGTGACAGTGCTTGGTGATCTGAGCGATCCCAAGAATCGCCCCGCGCTTGATATTCTGCAGCGTGTCGAGCGTGAGTTCATCAACGCATTCGATGAGGCTTCGGGCATAAACGAGCGAGACATCCTCCGAGGCATTATCGAGAGCGGATTCGTGCCCGGCGATGCACTAAATGGCCAGGACTTCGTCTTCGGCGAGTCTTTGTTCCGCAACGACACCGTTCTTTCGGCCGAGTGGCTCGGCTCAATTGGTTCGGGCGTGATTTTGTCTGGCAAGGTCGGATTCGGCGATCCTGCGGTGAACACCGTGGACGATGCGGCGGATGTCTTCGCGTTCGCCGTGGGAGACGATCCGATCTTCATCGAGGCTGCTCCTGAGACCTTGATTAGTCCTGTCCACATTCGTGTCATCGACGAAGATGGCAGAACGCTAGCAGCGATTGATCGCGAGGCGCTCCGAGAGATTCCCGCTGGCGAGAGCCTTCCTCGAACGCTTCGGTTCGATGCCCCCACGCCGGGCGTTTACTACTTGGTTGTTGGTGCGCCGGATGAAGCTGACGGTGATACCGACAGCGGCGCGGATTACCGCGTAGCGATCACCGGCATGGCTCCCACGACGGTGGGCATGTATCGCGTAGCGGGCGGTTACGGCTCGAACGACGTCGGCACGTCGAGCACATTCAACGTTGTCGCAGGAGATGTGGGCACCTTCCGCGTCGGGACTGGATACGTGATTGGAGACGGATCTGAGGTAACG
>JAJDDL010000002.1 GCA_029260335.1 Phycisphaerales bacterium
CGTCACGGAGGATAGCGCAGCGTCAGTTTTGGGTCCACCAAGCAGCCTCGGCCCAAAGGCATACGGCCCCGCTCGGGCCTAAGGGTCCATCCCCTCGGGTCCCCGGGCCTTCTGCACCAAAAGCCCCTCGGCTGCCAACCCAGGCCCAAAGGCCATCGCACAACACATCTCCCTGCCCCGCATCGCCCGGCTCATCCGCTCCAGCACAAACAAGACAGTCGCCGACGACATGTTCCCATGCTCGCGAAGCACGGCCCGCGACGCGTCCGCCGCGTCCTCGCCCAACCCCAGCGCACCGCTGACCTCGTCCAACACCCGAGGCCCCCCCGGATGAATCGCCCATCCCGCGATATCGCCTACGCCTAGGCCCTCACGCCCAAGCCACGCCGAGACCCAACCCGGCACCCGATCGCGGAGCAACACTGGCGTCCTTGCAGACAACGTCATCTCAAACCCATGATCCCCGACCACCCACGCCATCGCGTCCTCTGATCCCTCAAAGATCCGAGACGCCGTGCCCTTGATCTCGAACAGTGCCGGTTCGCTCGCGGCTGCTCGTCGAACAACCGCCGCCGCGGCTCCATCGGCAAACAGCGCATTGGCCACCTGGCCGTCCATCCGCGCTCCATACTGAAAATGCAACGTGCAAAGCTCGACGCAACAGACCAGCACACAAGCCCCCTCGTCACTCTCTGCGATCGCTCGCGCAACCCGCAGCGCGTTGATCGCCGCGTGGCACCCCATGAATCCCAGATGCGTGCGCTCGACATCAACCGAACACCCAAGCCCGCGCACAATCGCCTGATCCACCCCCGGCGCATCGCCTCCGGTACAACTCGCAGTGACTATGTGCGTGACTTCCGAAGCTCCAAGCCCGGCTCTGTCTATCGCCTGCGCACTCGCCTCCATCGCCAAAGACCCCGCAAACTGGCGAAATATCGCAAGCCGCGCCGAGGTCGTCGGGCCACGATCAAATCGATCGGCTGCCTGCTCAAAGAACCGCTGACTGGCGACCCCGTCCTCTTCAAAGAACAGCACCGAGTTCCGCCCATCGATCCCCGCGTTCTCATACACCCGCGCAACGCGACCATCGAGTTCTTCATGCGAAAGACCGCGGGCCATCGCGAGCAACTGCGTTTGGCTCATCCGCCCCCGCGGCACCGCCGTCCCGATCGATGCAATCACCGCGGTCACGTTTGCACCACATCAAACCGCCGCGACGTCATCCCCACAAGCGACGACGCCACATCCGGTCGGCACCCCAACGTCCGAATCGCAAGCCGAGCCACCGCCGGAGAGCGAAGCAACAAACTCGCCGATCCACAAAGCCCACGCCAGCGGGGCACAATCTCCTTGTGCATGCCCTGCCATTCACCCGCAAGCGAATCACGCCAACTCACCGCACCACGCTCAACCAAACGCGCGACGCTTACGCCGCTCGCGAGCGCCCAGCCCATGCCCTCGCCCGTGATCGGCTCCAGATAGCTCGCCGCATCGCCCACGACAAAGACCCGCCGAGCCGCGACCGCCCGCCGCCGACTCGCAAGTGTCGGCGTGCCCTTCCACGCCACATCTTCCAACCCATTGAGTTTCACGTCACAGCGTGAAGCGATCGAACCGAGCGCTTCGCCGACGCCTCCTTGCATGCGAACATGCCTCGGATCCAAAGCCGCGGCGAGATCAACCTCACCGGTCTCCAACCGCGCCAAACCAAAGTACCCGCCCGCGCCCAACGCAAGCTCGACCACACCTGCCCGAATCTCACTCGTCCCCGGACCAAGCACAGCGCCAACACCGATCGCACCCCGCCGTCGTTCAATCCGACGGCCCAACAAGCCATCGACCAAACGCCCCGCTAGCCCGTCGGCAACCACAACAACGCGCGCACGCAAACTCCGCGTCTCACCACGACTCTGCACCGAAACCTCGGCACAGTCTTCGTGATTCTCCACACCCAACGCACGTGTCTCATCGCAGAACTCAGCGCCCTCGCGCGTCGCAGCGTCGATCAACGCCTGATCCAACACACGCCGAGAGAGAATCCGCCCCCCACCACCGAGCCCTCGCACAACCGGAAACTCCGCCGTCGCATTCCCCGCGTGCAAAACAACCCGCTCTTGCGCTACCGCACCGTCCAAAACAGCCCCAAGCCCCATCTCCTCCAAAACCGCACACGCGGCCCCACTCAGACAACACCCGCACACCTTCCCCCTCGGGAACCGTTGTTTATCTATGAGTAGTGTCGCAAGCCCCCGTCGGGCACACTGATGAGCCGCCGCGGATCCCGCCGGACCCGCGCCAACTACCAAGACATCGGTGATTCCCGCTCGCTCACGCATCTCTCGCCGATTCGCAAAGGGAGTCATTCAAGATTCACTTCCCCCTTCACCAGAAACCGCCGCGAGCACCCGCTCAAGAATCTCCTCAGGCTCTGCCATCCGCCCGGTCCCAACAGTTCTGCACGCCTGCCATCCAACCCCGGGATCCACGAACGAAAACCCGTCGCCGCGCAACGTCTCGATATTCCGTTGCGTGCTCGCCTGCTCCCACATCTGCGCATTCATCGATGGCGCCAACAACACCGGCGTCTGCGCGCGATCGATCGCACTCAAGATCAACGACACCGCATCGGGCACAAACCCATGCGCCAGCCGCGCGAGCATTTCCATCGTGCACGGCGCCACCACCGCGCAATCCTGCGATCGCGCGAGCGCCACATGCTGCGGATCATGACTCTCGATATGCTCAAACGCCGAGGTGTACACCGGCCGACCCGACAACGCCTGAAACGTCAGCGGCCCGACGAACCGCGTCGCTGATTCGGTCATCGCCACCGTGACCTCGGCACCCTGTTGGGTGAGCCGACTCACCAGCGCGCAGACCTTGTACGCAGCGATACCGCCGCACACCCCCACAAGGATCCGCTTTCCCTCAAGCACATCAGTTTTCATCAGCGAGTCGCCTCGAAACCCCACCAGATCACGCCGGGATCATTACAGATCCCATGAGATCTCAGAGCAGAGCTTCTTCTGCCATCGACGTCGAGCCGTCGGCTTTCTCAAACGTCAGCGTAATCTTGTCCTGCATGACCTCTTCGATCACCAGTTCCAGGTCCGAGCGGCCGTCACGCTCGATCAACGGGCGTGCCCCGTCGAGCAGTTCAACCAGCCGGCGCTGAATCAACGCGCAGAGCTTAAAACGCCCCCCGGCCTTTGCCACGAGTTCATCGGTCTTCAATGCTTCGATCATCCAAGTCTCCGCTCACGCCCGGACCCACCTGCCCGGCGCTTGAGCCTCTATTCTAGACCCCGCGCCACAAGGATTCCCACACATGCCCCCCGAGTCTGCCCACCCCAAATGGTCCATCGGCGACAAGCTCCTCAATCCCGCCCGGCCCGATTGGGGCGTCGGCATCGTCACGAGCGTCGCACCCCACGTCGCCCAAGGTAAGCAAGGCCAACGCCTCGGCATCCGCTTCGACGGGGCCGGGCTCAAGACCGTCTCCACCGTCATTATCAATCTCCAACCTGCCTCGGCCCCCGATAGCAAGGCCCCCAACTCCGACCCCATCGCCGATCTGACCGCCCTGCCGCCCAACGTCCAAGATCAACGCGCCCCCCAGAGCCAACGGCTCACCGACGCCCTCACCTGGTATCGATTTCGCGAAGGCGACCGAGCCGCCATGGACTGGGCGATCTTGCGATTGGGCGTCGCCGATCCCTTGAGCCAGCTCAGCCGCGAGCAACTGCACGAAGCCCGCGAGGGGTTCTTCCGCCGGCTCGATCATCACGTCCGAGAACTCGCACGCGATGTCTCCAAGAAGGACCCCGCAGCGTTCAACGAGATCCTCCAAGGGGCGTCGCCTCCAGTGCGCGCGTTTCTTGTGCCCGACAACAGGCGTTGATCTCACACCACGCCGCCGCACACACCAACCTAGTCCTATCCGCCTATCGCCACCGAACGGCCAGGATAATCTCCGCATACAGCCGCCAGAGCCTGTTTTTCTCGGCCGTCCTCGAAACTGGCACGCTCATACGCTTCCGGCAGGCCCGTTGTATCTCTTCCCAACACAACCCAAGACCCGAACGGAGGAGAGACAGATGAAAGATCAGGAGTTTCACAACAAGATCGGCGAGCTCATCGAAGAGATCCAGGAGCTGCCCCAGGCCGATCGCGATCGACTCAAGAGGATCGCAGACGAAGCCAAGGACCGTCACGCCAAGATGTGCGACCTTCTCGGCGGCCTCCAGACATCCCTCGACCACCTGCGATTGAGCGTCAAGTACCTGGTCTTCGATCTCGAAGCCACCCGTCGCGAGAACGACTATCTGCGCAAGTTGCTCGAAGGCCCCAATCAAGCCGAGGGCAACTGACCGCACGAGTCCGCCCGGGCGATGGCCGATCGATCTGATCGCGGCTATCCTCGCATGCCCGGAGCGGTGCCCGAGTGGCTGAAGGGGCCGGATTGCTAATCCGGTGTACGGCGTAAGCCGTACCGAGGGTTCGAATCCCTCCTGCTCCGCTTTCCAAACGCCAAGCGAGCCGGCTCATCGAGCCGGCTCGTCTTTGCCGTTCGGGGCGGTAACTCAATTGGTAGAGTGCCAGCTTTGCAAGCTGGAAGTTGTCGGTTCGAGCCCGATCCGCTCCATTGACACGCTGGGTCCGGAACCGCCGCGTCGCGACGGACACCAATGGCGGCTCAACGCGGTCGGTGAGTATCCAACCAATGACCATCTTGCGATCACTGATCTTGGCGTTGGTCATTGCCATGCCATGCTGGGCAGGCCAGCCGGACCCTGCTCCCCCGGGCCCGACCATCGAGTCGATTCAGCAAGACCTAGCAGCACTCCCAGAAACCGAGACCGCCGCAGCGGACCTCTATCGCGAAGCCATCTCCCGCCTGAACAACGCCGCGGAACTCGCCAAGAAGGCGAGCGAGTCGCGGCGAGTTGCCGAGGCCGCTGCGCCCGAGCTCACGACGATTCGCCAGGAACTCGCCGAGCCCCCCAAGCCGCCCAAGCCCGACGTGCCGGCAAACCCCACGCTCGCGCAACTCGAACAAGGCGAGGCCCAGGCGATCGCCGAACTGAACGCGGCTCGCGAGCAGGTTTCCGAACTGCAAGCCGAGACAACGCGCAGGCAAGAGCGACGGACGCAGATCCCAGATGCCCTCGCCCAGGCTCGCCAGCGATTGGCCGAGATCGAAGCCGCGCTCCAGACCCCACCCGCCGACGGCCTCTTGGGCAAGGCAACGCGAACCGTCCGGCTCGCCGAGCAACTCGAAAAGAAGACCGAGATCGACGCGCTCGAGGCCGAGCTCGCCAGCTACGACGCTCGGCGGGACCTGCTGCCAGCGAAGCGAGATCGCCGGGCCCGTCGGGTCACCGAGCTCGAAGCGCTCGTCGGAGCGTGGCGAGATCAGGTGACCAAGGGCCGCGCCGCCCAAGCTCAGAAAACCGCCGCCGACGCCGAGGCGCTCCGCCAACGCCTGGAAGAAGCGAAGCAGGACCCGGCCCTGCAGGTCTACGCCGCCGAGAACGAGCGCCTCGCGAACCTGCGTATCCAACCCGACAGCATTCCAACGCGAATCTCACGCGACAGCAAACAAGCCGCCCAAGACCGCACGACATTTACAGAACTCCGCAAACAATACCTCTCGGTGCTCCAGCGCCTCGAGGCAAGCGGCCTGAACCGCGCTACAGGGCTTCTGCTTCGTCGTGAGTTTGACTCGCTGCAAGATTCGTCCAGCGGCAAAGATGCCGCGAGCCTGCGCCGACGCCTCGAAACCACCCGCCGCAACCTCGAAGAAGCCGAGTTCACGCTCTTTGAGCGCCAGGAAGCCCGCGTCGGTTCTGATGACATCGCAACGGTTTCCCAACAACTGCTCTCGCAAATCAGCGCCGAACCCAGCCCCGAACTCGAAGAGTTCGCGACCAATCTCGCAACTGCACGCCGAGACGTCCTCGCCGAACTCGAGAACGACGCCGATCGATACCAGGACGTGCTGATCGAGCTCGAACAGGCGACAAAGCGCCTGGCCGAGGCCACGCGAGAGTACGAGTTGTACATCAAAGAGCGCATCCTGTGGGTGCGAAGCATCGACAAGAGCCGCTCGATATCGACCAAGGACTTTGCAAACACGATCGCCTGGCTCTCAAGCCCCTCCGCCTGGATTCGAGCCGCAAGAGCCACCGGCGATGATCTCCTCAATCACTTCCCCACCGCCACCCTGGGCTTTGTTGTTGTCGCCGGGCTATTCGCGGCACGAAGCCGGGCAAAGAAGCAACTTGCCGACAACGCCGAGCGCGTCGCGAGGTTTCGCACAGATCGCTTCAACCTGACGGTGGGCTCCTTGGTGTTGGAGTTCGTTCTCGCCGCGGCGCTGCCCGCATTGCTGATCTGGATTGGGTGGCTCCTGGCGAGGCCAACCGATCAGGCTGCGGTCGCGATCGCCGTCGGCGGCGGCCTCCGCGCCGCAGGGCTCCTGCTGTTCGCGATCCTGTTCGTCCGCCGGGCGTGCTTGCCCACCGGACTGGCCGTCGTGCACTTCCGCTGGCCCGAACCCCCGCTCCGCCGTGTGCGTCGCAACCTGCGTTGGTTCACGCCACTGGCGATTCCCGCGATCGGCATGGTCGCCGTGATCGATCACCAGGCCGACGAGGGCGCCGCGGGTTCGGTCGGGCGGGTCTCGTTCACGATCGCGATGCTCGCGCTGAGCGTGCTCTTGCAGCGCCTAGCTCGCCCGCGCGGCCCCGTGATCCAAGCGGTGCTCGCCCAGCAGACCGATGGCTGGCTCTATCGCCTGCGCTATCTCTGGTATCCAATCTTCGTCGGCACGCCGCTCGCGCTCGCGCTGATTTCGTGGCTCGGCTACTACTACACGGCGGTGCAACTGGAGCACCGCATCGAGAGCTCGCTCGCCTTGTTACTCATCCTCGTGCTCGCCAACGGCCTGCTCCTGCGATGGCTCTTCATCGCCCGAAGACGCGTCGCGGTCGAGAACGCCAAACGCAAGCGAGAGCAAGCGGTGGCCGAGGCCGAGGCCAAGCACCTGACGGAGACCGGACCCACCGAGAGTGGCATCGCGACCGTGGACGCCGAGAAGCTCGACCTGCCCGCCATCAGCCTGCAAACCCGCCAGCTCTTCCGCACCGCGATTTGGGTCAGCGCCGTGATTGGCCTCTTTATGATCTGGGCCGACGTCCTACCGGCGCTTCGAATTCTCGATCGCATCGAGATCTACCCCGAGCAGCGGATCGTCGAAAGGGATCAGGACAACGCGATCAAGATCTTCGATGCCGCCGCCGACCGCCGCGCCCCCCAGGCCAACGGCTCGACAGAAGTTCCTCCAACTGGCGAGAGCGCAACCACGTCCACCCCGATTCCACTGCCAGGGACAAGCACCGACGCGACAGCTTCCGAACCAGTGAGCACCATCACCGCTGCGGATCTTGGTCTCGCGATCATCGTCCTCATCGCGACATTCATCGCCGTCCGCAATCTCCCGGGATTGATGGAGATCGTCGTGCTCCAGCGGTTGCCGCTCGATGCCGGCAGCCGCTACGCCCTCTCCACTGTTCTGCGATACCTGATCGCTATCGTCGGCATCGTCTTCGCCTTTGGCGCGATCAACGTCTCGTGGTCCAACATCCAATGGCTCGCCGCGGCTCTCACCTTCGGCCTGGCGTTTGGCCTCCAGGAGATCTTCGCCAACTTCATCTCAGGGCTCATCATCCTCGCCGAACGCCCGATCCGCATCGGCGACACGGTCACCGTTGGAGATGTCTCAGGCAACGTCACCCGCATCAAGATGCGCGCCACCACTATCACAGATTGGGACCGCAAGGAACTGATCATCCCCAACAAGACCTTCATCACAGGCGACGTGGTCAACTGGACCCTCTCGAATCCGATCGCTCGCCTGAAGATCCCCGTCGGAGTCAGCTATGGCGCCGACGTGCGCAAAGCCGAGGAGATCCTGCTCAAGATCGCCAACGCCCAAGCCAACGTGCTCGCCGACCCCGCCCCCTACGTCGTCTTCGGCAACTTCGGCGACAGCACGCTCGACTTCGAGCTCCGCGTGTTCATCCCCCACATCGATCACCGCGTCACCGTCGTCCACTCGCTGCACATGCAGATCACCGAAGAGTTCCGCAAGGCTAACATCGAAATCGCCTTCCCCCAACGCGACCTGCACCTCCGCTCGATCGGCGATCTCAAGGAGATCGTCCGTGGCCGCGACCAGGCGTTCGAGGCCCCCGAAAGCTCATAGAATCAAACTGCTGCGCTAGAGCCAGCGATTCCGACGCACAAGAATCCAAGCGATCAGGCCCAGAACGACGATCCCCCCTGTCACCATCGCAAACCCAAGCCGGTTGGTCTGCAAGGGAATCCCGCCGACGTTCATGCCGAGAAGCCCGGTGATCAGCGTCAATGGTAGAAAGATCGCGGCGATCACCGTGACCACGTAGACTCGCTGGTTCGCTTGCTCGGCGAGCTGGTTCGAGAACTCGTCCTGCAGAATCGCGCACCGACTCTTGGCCGACTCCAGATCCTCGACAAGTCGAATCACGCTGTTGAGAGTGCCTTGCAGGCTCGTGCGATGCTCGGCCTCGAACATGGACAACTTGGCAACCGAGAGCTGCGTCAGCGCGCTCGCCTGAGGCGAAATGTAGCGATACAACGCGATCACCCGCAGACGCATCTCGATCAACTCCGCCCGATCCACGACGAGATTGGGATCCACGATCCTGGACTCCAGATCATCGAGCGACTCACGGATCTGCTCAATCACCGGCGACATGCGCTCGGTGAGCCCGTCGAGGATCGCGACCGCAAACCCACCAACGGTCTGAGGTCCCTTCCCCCTATGCATGTTCTCGATCAATGACGCGATGGCCATGAGCGGCTTGCCTTGCAACGAGATCACGCGCCCTGGATCCACCCACATGCGCACCGAGATCATGTCCTCGGGCCTCGCACCGGGATTCAAGTTCACCCCACGAAGTGTGAGCAACACCCCGTCGCCGTGGATCGCGGTCCTTGGGCGTGTCGACTCGGCAAGAAGCTCCTCGACGATGGACGTATCCAGCCCCGATCCCTCGACGAGCCATCGCCGGGTTCCGTCGCCATGGCGATCCAGATGCAACCACACGGGTTGCTCTGATCGACCTATTTCCTCGGCGTCTAGCTCGCCGCTGCCGCCCAGCTCGAATGCCGCGAGGACCCACGATTTGCTCTCAGCGCCATCCATCACGCATGAGCCCCTTTAAGTGCCAATGGCTGGCAGCATACCCGCCCTATGCGCAAGCTCGCGTGCACGCTTCTCCCACCTGGGCAAATCCGGTGAGGCATCTCATCGCAAGTTGCAATCCTCTAATTCGAGTCGCTTCCCCGGCCGATATCTATGAAAAGGAGCCCCGCCATGACCCACCGCCTCCTCAAAGTCACCTCGCCCTCCGGTGAGATTCGCTGGATCAACCTCGACCGGGTGACGCGCGTCTCCCAAGCAGAAGCGACCGACGGCAACCCCGTCTTGGTCTTTTGTTTCGATGGTCAAGACCAGATCACGATCCACGGCTCCGATGACCAGAGCCGAACGCTCATCGACCAAGTGGTCGAAACGCTCGACAACCTCGCGCAGCCCCAGATATTCGGAGCCGCGGCCTAGATCGACTCAAGCAAGGGTGGAGCATCAACCGGACAGGACTCAGTCCGCGGTCGCTCTCCTACCTTCGCATCCCATCGCAAGATCGCGACGGTGCCTACGCACGCCGCGAGCGCAATCACGATCGCGATCCACCCCGGCACCTGCCCGAGCAGGATGACCGCCACCGAGATCGCTACGAAGAACCACATCGTGCCGATGGCGATCAACTTCGCGCGCAGCGGGATCGGCTCGACCCGATCCACATAGATCAAGAACGGCCCGAACAGCTTGTTGCGGATCAGCACTCGTTCCAGGAACGGGCAACTCCGCGCAAAGCACCACGTCGCAACGATCAGAAAGATCGTGGTTGGCAAGCCCGGCACGAACACACCCAGAGCCCCCACGCCCACGCATCCGATACCCACCAGGGCGAGGACCCATCGCTGGAATCGGCTTCGGGTTGTGGTGGCGTTGAGGTCAGTCATGGTGAGCAATACAGGCGGGGCATGAGCATACCCCGCCCCGTACACAAAGGCGTCTTCAGCCCGCGGCACCTGCCATCGCCGCGCCATTTTCCATCTCCGAGACATCCACGCCCAGCTTCTCGGCGACCCGCTTGCCGTAGTCCTCATCCGCCCGGAAGAAGTGGCAGAGCTGGCGCATCTGCACTTCCTTGCGAGCCTGCCCAAGCACGCCCGCGATACGCGACGCCAATCGGTCCCGATGGTCGTCATCGAACATCCGGAAAAGATTCCCGGCCTGGGTGTAATCATCATGGTCCACCGTGCTGTCGAAGCGGTCCACGATCGCCTGGCCAATATCCCACGCCGGATCCTTGATCGTCGCGTCGACATCCGGCATGCCATCCCGGCTGCTGGGCCAATAGTTCGCTCGCGCGCCGTAGTCCTGCGCCGTCGCCATCACGCCGTCACGCTGGCTATTCATAACCGGGCACTTGGGCTGATTCACCGGCAACTGCTGGTAGTTGCTTCCCACCCGATACCGGTGCGCGTCGGCGTAGCTCATCAGCCGCGCCTGGAGCACCTTGTCGGGGCTCGGCCCGATCCCCGGCACCAACGCCG
Organism: Phycisphaerales bacterium; assembly: GCA_029260335.1. Lineage (GTDB taxonomy): Bacteria > Planctomycetota > Phycisphaerae > Phycisphaerales > UBA1924 > S146-42. Next base: position 10,732 of record JAJDDL010000002.1, read on the forward strand.
AGGGACTGAACGAACTCTGCTCCATCTCCGCGTGGTAGTTCTCGGGATTGCGATTCAACTCAAGCTGGCCCACCTCGATCAGCGGGAACTCCGCGTGCGGCCAGACCTTCGTCAGATCGAACGGATTCCAACCGGTCTTCTTCTCCCACGCCTCGGCCTGGGACTGGGTCATCACCTGGATCTTGAAAGTCCAACTCGGATACTCGCCCCGCTCGATCGCCTCGAACAAGTCCTGCTGCGAGCTCTCGCGATTGGCGCCGATGAGCTCATCCCCCTCTCCATCCATCAGGTTCTTGATGCCCTGGTTGGTCTTGAAGTGGAACTTGCACCAGACCCGCTCGCCGTCGCTATTGATCATCGAGTAGGTGTGGCTGCCGTAACCGTTGACGTTGCGATACCCGACGGGCCTGCCGCGATCGCTGAACAAGATTGTCACCTGGTGCAGGCTCTCGGGGCACAGGCTCCAGAAGTCCCACTGCATGTCCATGTCGCGCATGTTCGTCTTGGGATCGCGCTTCTGCGTGTGGATAAAGTTCTGGAACTTGTAC
>JAJDDL010000011.1 GCA_029260335.1 Phycisphaerales bacterium
TGCCGAGCAAATACCGGCCCTCATACACGGCCCCGCTGATCAGCGTTGGGTACACGAACGCTTCGATGAACTCGCGCTTCAGATCCACGATGTGGCAGTCCACCGCGCCTGCTTGCAGCGCACGCTCGTGGAGCCCCTCGAGTTCTTCTGCGCCCTGGCCGACGTCGCCGCAATACGCGACGACCTCGCAGTCATACGTGTCCTTGAGCCACGCAAGGATGGCCGACGTATCCAGCCCGCCTGAGTACGCGAGCACAACTCTCTTCGGCATCGTCGGTCTCCTCTATCGTCGTCCACGTGGGGTGTCAGCCTAGCCCACCCAGTCCGGTCTATTTCGAAAGAAGCAGGCTCAGCAACGCGTTCTGCGTGTGCATGCGATTCTCCGCCTGGTCGTACACCACCGAGGACTTCGAGTCTATCACCGCGTCGGTGACTTCTACTCCCCGCTTGGCCGGCAGGCAATGCATGAATAGGGCCCCGTTGGCAGCCCGTGCCATTAACGCCTCATCGATGCGATAGGCCTCAAACGCCCGCCGTCGATCGTCGGTGGTCTCGGTGTCGCCCATCGAGGTCCACACGTCGGTGTAGACCGCGTCCGCGCCTTCCACATAGCCCACATCTTCGCTCGTCTCGATCTCCGCGCCAAGGCCATTTTCTGACGCGACCCCTTGCGCATGGCGCACCACACAATCACCGCAGTCATAGCCCGCGGGAGTGATGATTCGCAGGTTGACTCCCATGTGTGCACATCCCAGGGCAAGGGCATGGCAGACGTTGTTGCCATCGCCCACATACGCAAGCGTCTTGCCCTGGAGCGAGCCCAAGTGCTCCTCCATGGTCATGAGGTCGGCTAGCGCCTGGCACGGATGCTCGGCTTTCGACAGTGCGTTGACCACAGGCACCTGCGCGTGCTCCGCCAACTCGACAATCGTCTCATGCGAGAACGTCCGAGCCACGATCGCGTCGACCCACCGTTCCAGGTTCTTGGCATAGTCGCGAACGCTCTCGCGTTCGCCGATGAGTTGAGCCGAGTGATCGAAGTAGATTGCGTGTCCGCCGAGTTTGGAGACGCCCACCTCGAACGCGACCCGCGTGCGAAGCGAGGGCTTCTCAAAGAGCAGAATAATGTTCTTGCCCACGAGGTTGCCCGCGTGCGCCGCCGGGTTCGCCTTGATTGCACTGGCATGGTCCAGGATCGCTCGGACGTCCTGGCTCGAGCACTTGCTCAGAGAAATGAAATCGTCCATGGCCATACCCCGCTCTGTCACACCTGCAATACTCATCACGCTTGTCCTTCTGCGCCGCTCGCAGCGCTCGTAGCTTCCGCGACCACCCGAGTCCCCACCGATTCACCCAAGAGCAAGCCTGAAAGCCGCTCGGGCTCCAGGAACGACGCGATCACCGCCGGGCGCCCCGTGCTCATCGCACACCGGCTCGCGGCTCGCACCTTGGCGATCATCCCGCCTTCAATCACACCTTGTTCAATCAACCGCTCGCTCTCGGCACCGCTCAACTCGTCGATCACCTGCCCAGAAGCACCACGCACGCCCGCGACATCACTCAAGAACGCAACGCCATCGCATTCGAGCATCGCCGCGAGCCCCCCCGCGGCGTCATCGGCGTTCACATTCAACAACCCGCCTCCATCACACCCTATCGATGCGATCACAGGCAGATACCCGCTTTCGGCGAGCAGCCGTATCACTCGTCCCTCGCCTCCAACGACCTCGCCCACGCAACCAAGGTCACCATCGGCGTGCGACACTCTCGACGAGCGAACTTCGCCACCATCGACCAGGCTTAGGCCCACCGCGGGACATCCAATCCCAACCAACGCCGACACGAGCGTCTTGTTCACGCGCCCGGCGAGCACGCCCGCGATCTCGTGCATCTGCTCCATAGGCGTGCAACGAAGGCCCGCGATCCGCCGGGTCTCCATGCCGAGCCGATGTAGGTGCGCGTCCACCGCACGCCCACCGCCGTGTACGAGGACGATCTCCGAGCTCTCGCGCAACGCGTGCAACGACTCCCAAAGCGCGGCATGCGCCGTCGGGTCCTCCAACGGAGTCCCCGAGATCTTGACGACCCATCGATTTGCACGCGTGCCGCTCACGCTTCGATCTCCGCGAGTTCGCGCAATGCCGACGCGAGCCGCTCGGCGGCTTCGACACCGGGTGTCGCGATGAAGATCGTGTCGTCGCCGGCAATCGTGCCCAGCACATCACCAAGCCCCGACCGATCCAATCCCACGGCGACGATCTGCGCATGCCCGGGCCCGGTCCGCACCACCACCATCGTCCCGGCCTCACGCACCGAGAACGCGTACATGCCGATCACGCGCGCCAATTCCTCCTGGCCGTCGCTCATGCCGGTGGAGCCGTTCGAACCATTGGACTCGGGTAATCGATACCCGTCGGCGGCTTTGACAACGCCCAACGCGCGAAGATCTCGCGAGAGCGTCGCCTGGGTCACGTGCAAGCCGTGCGATTCCAGCAACTCCCGGAGTTGATCCTGGCTGGAAACCGACCCCGCGCGCACGAGTTCGAGAATTCGGCTCTGCCTGCGGGGTCGCTGGGTCATTGCATGATTATTCACATTGTGAATAAACGAATCAAGCGCGGCTCAGATGGCACTCTGGGGACTTTGCTGCTCGGGGACCCAAACGCCCGATATCCCCGGCGATCAAACGCGGCTATCAGGCCGCCAAATCACGCCGACCGAGGAGTCCCAAGCATGTTCGCCCGACGCACCTTCCAGAAACTCACCGCCCTCTCCATCGTGGCCGGGCTCGCGCTGCCGGGTGCGGCAGCCGATCTTGAAGCTCCTGAGGCCATCGCAGGCCCG
>JAJDDL010000101.1 GCA_029260335.1 Phycisphaerales bacterium
CAGAACTTTCTCATCGACCAAAACCTCGGCCGCAAACTCGTCGACGCATCCGCGATCGGAGAAAACGACCTCGTCCTCGAAGTCGGCCCCGGCACCGGCACACTCAGCGAAGAAATCCTCTCCCGTGGCTCCACTCTCATCGCATGCGAACTCGACCGGGGCCTGAGCGAACACCTCCGCATTCACTTCGGCAACGAAAGCTGCTTTTCACTGATCGAAGGCGATTGCCTCGCACGCGATCGCACGCTTTCAGGTATCGTGCGTGATGCCATCAACCAACGACCCTTCAAACTCGTAGCCAACCTCCCCTACGGCGCGGCGTCACCGCTGATCTCCACCTTGCTCGCACATGAGTCCAACTGCAAGGGCCTCTTCGTCACCATCCAACGAGAGGTAGCCGACAAGCTCACCGCCAAGCCCGGCACCAAGCAATACGGCCCCATGGCACTCCTTCTCTGGGCGACCGCAGAAGTCGAGATAATCGCAACCGCGCCCCCCGCGTGCTTCTGGCCTCGCCCGGACGTCACCAGCGCCATGGTCGCGATTCGCCCAAAGCCCAAGCCGCTTGTCGACAACCTGCCCAGCTTCTCAAAGTTTCTCTCAAGGGCATTCCAGAACCGACGCAAGCAGCTCGGCTCGGTGCTCAAACTCCAGTCGTGGCCCTCAGATGTCGATCCAAGAACTAGAGCCGAGGCCTTGATGCCCGAACAGGTGCTTGAACTATGGCAGCACGATTCCGGCCCGGGAGATTCCGGATCATGAGGGACAGAATCTTTGCGATCGGGGCTTCCTGTCTATGCCCAGAGTGGACCAAGATCCCGTATAATCAGTCCAACTGGAGGACCATCCCCCGATGCATGCCGGGGCTCAGAAGGTGACTGGAGTTGACCCCGCCTCGGCGACGGGCCTGAGTGGCGGCGAGGGTCAGTCCCTCGGCTCATCGCTCACACCGATCCTCACCAAGATCTGCAACAACAGATTGGGCGAGATCGATTGGTTCCGTTCCACCTGGCAACGAGGCGGCGCCGCGACGGGCTTCAGCACCTGGAAGTTCGAGACCGGCCGAACTGTTGAGGTCATGGTCAAGCTACCCGTCGGACCCAAAGAGCAATCGTGGACCATGCGCCTCGGAGCGGTCGAGCCCGAAGACTGGTTCCTGCCCGCATCGGAGCTTCTGCCGACGCCACGAGTCGTCGCGGCTGGCGAGGCTCTTGGTGGCTACGACCTCTCCTGGATCGTTATGGAGCGTTTCCGGGGTCATCCGCTGATCTCCAAGCCCACCCGCGATGCCGCGATCAAACTGGTCCTGGCGACAGCCGATTTCCAGGCTCGAGCCTTGGGAGTTGTCGAGGTTGAAAACGACCCGCCGCACCACGACTATCGATCGCTCTGGCAACAGAGCCTGGATGCCCTGGAGATTGGCGGCCTTGAGCACGAGGACCGCTGGAAAGCCGCGCTGGACGGTGTTGGATCGCAACTGGACGATTTGATCGCATTCTGGGAATCTCGGTCCATCAGCTCCTGGTGCCACGGCGACGTCCATCCGGGCAACGCCATGTGGCGGCGGTGTGCATCGGGCGAAGACCACTGCGTTCTGATCGATCTGGCCCTGCTCCACGCCGGGCATTGGGTCGAGGACGGGCTCTACCTCGAACGTCAGTTTTGGGGCCATGAGGACCTCTTCGGCTGGGTTGAGCCCGTAGAAGCCCTGGCCCGCGCCCGCAGTGCTCTGGGCCTGGATCTGGATGGGGACTACCGAGAACTCGCCAGGGTTCGGCGGATTCTCCTGGCCAGTGCCGTGCCGGCCCTGCTGGGCCGCGAGGGCAACCACAAGTACGTGTTGCGGGCCCTGGGGATCCTGGAAAGCGGCGGCGAGTTGCCATCGGAGCCGGCCTGATCGCCCCTGGCGGGTCAGAATCGGCTATCCTCTTGGGCAATGCCCCGGGGGTCGGGGCGAGGCTCAAGGACGACCTAGATAGAAGGGGTGTGCGTTGGAAGGCTTTGACAAAATCAAACGAGTGATCGCTGAGATCGAAGAAGACATGCAGAAGGCTGCAGGTGGCAACAAAGCCGCGGGCACGCGAGTGCGTCAAGCAATGCAGGAGGTCAAGAACGCCGCTCAGGACGTTCGTCAGGAAGTGCTTGATCGGCGCAAGACAGAGGCTTAGTTCGGTATGTCTTCGTTGATTGATTCCAAGACTGCAGAGCAGGATCGACTTTTGATCGATCTTGGCGCGATCGATCTGAGCGCGTGCCACCGGTCTCGCGAGCAGATCGCCGAGATCAACCCGCATCGTGGGCAGATGGCCCTACTCGATAGCGTGGTTTGGCTGTCTGAGGATCGCACGCAAGCGGTCGGGTGCAAGCACGTGAAGGACGATGAGTTCTGGGTGGCCGGGCACTTCCCGGGCCAGCCCATGTTCCCCGGTGTGTTGCAGGTCGAGACCGGCGCACAGCTGGCGTGCTATCAGTTCAACATTCGCAAGGACCGCCCGACGCTGGCGGTCTTCTTGCGGATCGAGAACGCGGCGTTCCGATCGCAGGTGGTGCCGGGCGACATGTTGTACATCTTGAGCAAGGATGTGAAGTTCCAACGTCGTCGCTTCGTGTGTGACATCCAGGGCGTCGTGGACGGGCGGATCGTGTTCGATGGCCGGATTACGGGCATGGCGCTCGGTGAGCGTCAGGAGACCTGATCGCCAAGGGTCCTGATCGCAAGGACGGGCTTATGAGCCCCGATGAACTCGGTCGATAGACGGGCCATGGCATCGCCCTATCCACTCCTGTTCGAGCCGATCCTCAAACAAAAAGTCTGGGGCGGGCGTCGGCTCGCAACGCTCGGCAAGCGCGTAGGGCCGGGCGAGCTTGTTGGTGAGAGTTGGGAGATCGCTGATCTGGCGTCTACTGCGCCCGGCGGGGGCGGTGGGGACGCGGCGCGATCGGTGATCGTCAATGGCGAGCTTGCGGGCAAGACGTTGCACGACGCGATGTTGTTGTGGGGCGCGGACTTGCTTGGGTCTGCTCTGCCGAGCGGCGATGGCGAGTTTCCTTTGCTTGTGAAGTTTTTGGATGCTCGGCAGAACCTGAGTGTGCAGGTGCATCCGTCGCGCGCGTACGCGGATG
>JAJDDL010000102.1 GCA_029260335.1 Phycisphaerales bacterium
AAACGCGACCGAGGTTGTGCCTGCCGCCCGAGCTTGTGTTGGTCCAGGCGATCATCGCCGTGCCGTCGGCGAGCGTGGCGATACTCGGCCTTTGCTGATGGCCAGCGCGGGTGACATTGACGGCGATCTCGCCGCCTACCGGCTCCAGGGTGTCATCGGTCATGCGGAATCGGCGGGCGATGATCGAACCTCGGTCGCCGTCCTGATGGTCACTGGCCCAGGCGATCCAGGTGTCGCCATTGGCCGCGACCGCGACCGCCGGTTCGGTCTGGGTGCCGGGCATGTAGGCGTTGACGTGAACCTCGTCGCCGATGGGGCGGCCGAGTTCGTCAGTGAGTCGCGCGAAGATGCCGTAGGTCATGGCCTCCTGGCGACGGCTGGCCCAAGCAACGACCATCCTGCCGTCCTGGGCGCCATCCACGCTTGCCAGATGCTGGAGCGTGTAGGTGAACTGGTTGAGGGCTGAATCGACTGGATTGAGGGCCTGGTCGGATTTGCAGCATTGGGCCGTGGCCTGTCCCGCCGCAAGGGCGAGAGATAGACCGATTGCACTCCGCACGATTCGAGTCTGCATACGTCACTCCTTCAGTGGTCCGAGAACGCCGCACGTGGGTTGTACGAGCGATCAATGCGGGGTCCGGCCCGCTCATCGGCACTCTACTAGACCAAATCCCGGTCTCACCGAGATTTGGCGGATTGGAATCACCAGCTTTTTGCGAATCTCAGGGTTTTAGTCGCCGAGCCCTTGATTGATCGTTCAAGATGTGCTTGAATGATCATTCAAGAAATGTCGACGAAGCCCCGAAGTGGAGCCCATGGCAGAAAAGACGGACACCAAGTCGAAGATCCTGGAGGTCGCCGCGAGGCTCTTCCATGAACAGGGGTACCACGCGACGGGGATCGCGACGATCCTGCGTGAGGCCGAGGTCAATAGCGGATCTCTGTATCACTTTTTTTCAAGCAAAGAAGCGTTGTTGATCGGGGTGTTGGAGCAGTATGTCCAGTGGCTGGAGCCGGTCGTGCTCGCACCCGCAGAGCAGGTAAGCGAGGATCCGATCGAGCGGGTGTTCGCGTTGCTTGCGTGGTATCGCCTTGGGCTGACGATGAGCGAGTGCACGCTTGGCTGTCCGATTGGGAACCTCGCGTTGGAACTGGGCGATTCGAATCCGCAGGCGCGGGATCTGATCCATCTGAACTTTGAGAACTGGGCCAAGGGTGTCGCGCGGTGGCTGGAAGCCGCCGGCGATCGCTTGCCGTCGTTCGTCGATCGTGTGCAGCTTGCGCGGTTTGTGCTCACGACGATGGAGGGCGGTGTTATGCAGGCCCGGGCGGCGGGGAGCATCCGCGCGTACGACGACGCGGTGGAGCAGTTGCGTGGATATTTCGGAGCGTTAGAGCAGTCGGCTCGGTCGCTTCGTGACTCGGGGGATTCTGACGAAAGGAATGGGCATGCCGCTGGTGACTGAGGGGCTGAATGTTTGGGCGATTCTGTTGGGTGCGCTGGCGTACTTCGTGATCGGCGCGCTGTGGTACACGGTGCTATTCATGAAGGCCTGGATCAAGGCGTACGACCTGAGCGAGCAGGATCTCAAGGAGATGCAAGAGCGACAGACGCCGGCGATCACGTTCCCGGCGATGTTTGTCACCAACATCGTCACGGCGGTCGTGTTCTCGATGCTGCTCACGACAATGAATATCACGAGCACGTTGGATGGGATCGTCCTCGGCGCGATGCTCTGGGTTGGGTTTGCGGGGGCGTGTGCGTTCACGACTCAACTCGGGGCGTTGCGATCGGTGTTTGGATTCGTGATCGATACGGCGTACCACCTGGTGGCACTGATGGCGATGGGCGCGATCCTCGCGTCGATGTGATTCTGATTTGAGAGTGAAGGAGATGGGCATGCGCAGGCTTTTGGGCTTGATGGCGTTGATCCTCGGCACGGCGGTCGCTCAGGGCGAAGAGTTGCGTTGGGAGGTCGAACTCGACACGGGCGTCAGTGAGGCGTGGGCGGCGTTTACCACCGAAGAGGGCATGCGTGCGTGGATCGCGCCGCAGGTGCAGGTCGATTTTCGCATCGGCGGATTGATCCGATCGAACTACGACCCTGAGGCCGCGACCGATGATCCGTCGTGGATCGAGACGCGCGTGCTGGCGTATGAGCCCGAGCGGGTGCTCTGTTGGAAGACGGCCAAGAGCCCGGCGGGGTTTGCGCACGCCGCAGTTGTCGAGCAGGCCTGGAGCGTGATCCGGTTTGAGCCCATCGGGCCTGAGCGAACGCGGGTCGTGCTCACGTCGTGCGGCTGGGGCGAGGGGCCGCAATGGGACGCGGCACTCGAGTTTTTCAATCGAGGCAACGCGTACTTGCTTGAGAAGCTCGAGGCACACTTTGCGGCAGAGTCAGTCGCCGATCCGTTGGACATTCTCAAGCGGATGGTGGGCGGGGAATGGATCCACGACACAACCCGTGGGGGCCAGCGGTTTCGAGTTCTCAATACGCTGCGCGAAGGCCCGGGCGGGGCATCGATCGTGATGTACGGCGAGCAACTGATTGATGGCGAGATGCGTCCCTATTCTTCGTCGCTCGCGTGGCAAGACCCGACCGACAACGCCTGCCGCTTTGTCTCGGTCAAGCACGACGGCTCGGTGGCTCGCGGCACGATACGAGCGTTGGATTCCCAAACGATCGAGTGGGACTGGCAAGCGGTCAGTGTGTCGGGCGAGCAAGTCCCGTATGTAATCGAGATGTCGATGACCGAAGACCACGCATACGACATGACCATGGGCTTGCGTCAACAAGGCGGAGGCGTGCGAACCTTGGGCCCGGTCATCGACTTTGCTCGTGAGTCCGATTGATCAGCCCCGGACTACGCTCTGGGAAGCTGATCGAACCCGTCGGTCGGGCCGAGATGTTGGAGTATGCGCATGCGTGTTGCCATCGGGCAGATAGCACCGGTATTGCTTGATCGCGACGCGACGACCGAGCGGATCGTCAGAGCCATCGAGGCAGCCGGGCAGCAGGACGCGAAGTTGATCTGCTTCGGCGAGACGCTTTTGCCCGGGTATCCGGTTTGGCTGAGCCGGACGGATGGCGCGAGCTTTAACGACAAGGATCAGAAGACGATCCATGCCTTGTACCTTGAGCAGGCGGTTTCGATCGAGCGGGGGGACCTCGCGCCGATCTGCGATGCGTTGCGTGCGGCAGGGATGTGGTGTGTGCTGGGCGTTGCCGAGCGGCCGCTGGATCGCGGCGGGCACACAATCTACTGCTCAAGTATCGTGATCGACAGCCACGGCGAGGTGCGAAGCGTGCACCGCAAGCTCATGCCCACCTATGAGGAGAGGCTTGCGTGGGGTGTGGGCGATGGCGCGGGGCTTCAGGCGCATGATCTGGGCTCGTTCACGCTCGGGGCGTTGAACTGCTGGGAGAACTGGATGCCGATGGCCCGGGCCGCATTGCACGCACAGGGCGTGGATCTGCATGTCGCGATCTGGCCTGGCTGCGAGCGGCTGACGCACGACATCACCCGGTTCATCGCGATGGAGTCGCGGTCCTATGTGATCTCGGCGAGTGGGTTGATTCGGGCAGAGGATGTGCCCGAGGGCGTGCCGATGCGTGAGCGATTCGCGATTGGCGACGAGCTCATGTATGACGGCGGGTCCTGCATCGCGGCACCGGATGGGTCGTGGCTTCTCGAGCCGGTCGTTGGCGGGCAGGGGGTGATCATCGCCGATCTGGACCCGGCAGAGGTTTCTCAGGAACGACAAAACTTCGATCCAAGCGGCCACTACGCCAGGCCCGATGTGCTCCAGCTCAGAGTCGATCGGACACGACAAAGCGGCGTGAGCTTTGAGGAAGATCCGGAACGCTAAGCGGCGGCCGCCGAGACCTCGCCGGCCTCTTCGGCTTCAGCAGCTTCGATGGGGATCGCCTCTTCGGGGAGTTCCTCGCCTTCGAGGATCTCGTCTGAACCGGGGAATACCCCCTCGCGTAGATACGAGAGCTGGCCATCCAGATCTTCGGGTAACTGAGCCAGATCGCGGTATTCGCCCATTGCCTTAATCATGACCAGATGCTTGACCCGCAACGCGATGGCTTGGATCTTGAGATCGTGCGCCATCGTGTTGTCTCGCACGCGGGCCGCAGCGACGTGGAGCATGCCGACGATTGCCATGAAAGCAAGCGTGCCGACGCCCAACCAGGTAGCTTGGGACAGCTGTACCATGGTCGGGTCCATCGGGCCGGGCCGAACGCGACTTAATGAGTGGTTAGAATCCCCTGCGTGATGAACCTCATAAACATGCCGTCGACCCTCGTGCGGGTGCTCCTCCTGGCGATGATCACCCTAACGGGCCCTGCTCAGGCACAGGATGAAAGGCCCGTCGGGGAGGTGATCGTTGAACTCTTCAACGGCGAGTTCGGCGTGGGCGGGCAGGTTCGCCCGGGGTCGTGGGCGGGGATCCGCCTGCGAATCACCGACTCGGCGGCTCAGCCTCGCGAGTTGTTGATCCGGATCGCCGGTGACGACCCCGATGGCGACACGCCGATGTTCGAATCCGTAGTCGCATCGTCGCCTGGGACCACGCGCGACGCGTGGGCATACATCCGCCTGCCGGCGAAGCTCAGCGGGCCGTTTTCGGTCAGCGTGTACGAGGCGATCGCGACTGACGATGAGATTCGGCCGTATCGCGCCGGTGATCGATTGGGGGACGCGCAGATCAGCCCGCGGGGCGGGGGGGTGAGTGACGTCACGAGCGGGATGTACGGCGTGCTCAACTCCCGCGGCGGGCTCGGGCTGAATCAATACGCGGTGGGTCCATCCAGCAACGCCCCGCACTCGCCATTGGCAAATGAGCGGACTTCGGTTGTCACACAGCTCAAGGCCGACATGTTGCCCGATCGGTGGATGGGGTTGGACTCGTTTGATGTGCTCGTGTGGTGCGACGCGGACCCGCTCGTGCTCGGAACCGAGCGGCCGCAGGCGCTCATCGAATGGATTGAACGCGGCGGACACTTGGTGATCGCCTTGCCCGCTCTGGCCCAGGAATGGACCAATCCGCGGTCGAACCCGCTCGCGCAGATCCTGCCGCGTGTGACGATCCAGCCGGTGGAGCCGGAATACGACTTCAACCTGTTGCTCCCGTTGTTTGTGGGAACCGAGGGGCGTCCCACAGACATCGAGGTCAAAGACTCGAGCTTGATCGTGCGCGAGTTGATCGCCGATCCGTTGGCCAGGCCCGGCGAAGCCGAGGAGATCCTGACAGATCGTGACGGCCGGGTGCTCGTGAGCCGTCGGCTGGTCGGCCAAGGCATGGTGACGCTCATTGGCCTAGATCTCAACGCCCGTCCGTTCCTGCGTTACAGCATGCCGCGGGCGGAGGTCTTCTGGAATCGGATTCTGGGCAGGCGCGGGGCGTACCGCTCGGTCTCGGAGTTGAGCAATCAGAACACCAAGGCAGGCGAGCTCAACGCGCTTGCGCGCAATCGCGAACCCCGGTGGTATGACGACGACGTGAAGGATGAGATCGCGACCAGCGGCCGATCGGCGGCGGCGCTGCTCCTGGGCTTTATCGCCTTTGGCCTGTACTGGCTGGTCGCCGGGCCTCTGGGCTATGGAGTCCTGAAGCGATACGGGCTGATTCGCCACGCCTGGCTCGGCTATCTCGCGGCGGGCGCGGTCTTCACACTCCTGGCGTGGTCGGGCGCGCTTGCGCTGCGGCCCAAGAGTGTCAGCGCCCGGCATTTGAGCGTCATAGATCATGTCTACGGCCAGCCCTTGCAACGCTCGCGCAGTTGGATGAGCCTGCTTGTTCCCTGGTACGGCGATGCAACGGTGCGGATCGACTCGAGCGATGGGTATCACAACATGATCGCGGCATGGTCGCCGCGGGACGGCGGAGCGACCGCCATATTCCCCGATGCCCGGGGCTACGCCCTGGACGCACGCAATCCGAACACGATGCGCTTTCCCACCCGCGCGACCGTGAAGCAGCTGGATGCAACGTGGGCGGGGGCACCACTCGACGATTGGAGCATGCCCACGCCTGTGCTGGGCGATGGCCAGCAGGGGGAACCCAAGCTCACCATTGAAGAAGACGGAGCCAAGGGAATCCTCCGGCATAGTCTGCCGGGTGAGTTGCGCGATGTGCTGATTGTTGCGGTGAGTGGCCAGTACCAGGTGGGGATGCAACAACTGTATCTCCATGACGGCAAACTACTCTTTGATGCGAGGGCGGCCACGCAGCGAGCTTGGCCGCCCGGCACCAACCTGGACCTTTCCGAGTTAGAGGGTTGGGAAACGCTCAGGCAGACCCTCGACACGCTCGTGCCGGGGGCTTCGAACTCGGGAGTCAGCGCCATGACCGAAGCCGATTCCCGGCATGGCAGGCTGGAGGATCGCCTGCGCGCTCTCACATTCTTCCAAGTGCTAGAACCGCCCGCGTACGTCAAGAACAACACGCGCGGCGGCACCCTGCCGAAGCGGTGGCAGTCGCAAGGCCTGGATCTGTCCAGATGGCTCACCCAGCCATGCATCATCGTGATCGGCGTCCTGGAAGATTCCCCGATGCCAATGCCGATGACAATTGGATCAGGCCGGGAGTTTGAATCGCAAGGCAAGACGCTCGTGCGGTGGGTGTATCCGCTTTCGGGCAAGGCCCCGGAATGGTCGGAGTTCCTGGACGATGAAGATGGCCCCAGTTCGGTCGAGGGCGGTTGATCAGGTGCGCGAAGCGTATTAAGGAATCTGTATGGCGATGATCGAAACGACGCATCTGACGAAGAAGTATGACAACCTGATCGCGTTGAACAACTTGAATCTGACGATCAATGAGGGCGATTGCTTCGGATTCATCGGCCCCAACGGTGCAGGCAAAACAACCACTATCAAGATCCTCGCAACGCTGCTGAAGCCATCGAGCGGTCAGGCGCAGATCGCCGGGTTCACGGTCGGCCACCAGAACCGCAAGATCCGCCCGCTCATCGGTTATGTGCCCGACTTCATGGGCGCGTACGAGGACATGGTGGTTATGGAGTACCTCGAGTTTTTCTCGGCGGCGTACAACATCCACGGCGCCCAGCGCAAGAAGGTCGTGGGCGATGTGCTCGAGCTCACCGATCTGGGTTACAAGGCGACCGCGGAGGTCAACAGCCTCAGCCGCGGCATGCAGCAGCGTTTGAGCATCGCGAGGGTGCTCTTGCACGATCCCCAGGTGCTCCTGATGGACGAGCCGGCCAGCGGCCTGGACCCTCGGGCTCGCATCGAGATTCGCGAGCTCCTCAAAGAGCTCAAACGGATGGGCAAGACGATCCTGATCTCCAGCCACATTTTGCACGAACTGGCAGAACTCTGCAACACCGTCGGCATCATCGAGCGAGGCAAGCTGTTGTTTAATGGCAGTGTTGCCGAGATCCTCAAGCGAGCCAGGCTCGGGCACGTGCTGCACATCTCGGTGCTGGAACGCTCACCCGACGCCGCGGCGTTGCTCGCCAAGGCCCAGGGCGTCAAGAAAGTAGACCTGATCGAGGAGACCGGCGCCGACGGCATGGCCCGCCCGACGATCCAGCTCACCTTTGACGAGGCGTTGGGAGGTTCGGTGAGCGATCTGCCGAACATCCTGGTGAACAACGGATTCCGGCTGCGGAAGTTCGACGAGGAGCCTGTGAACCTGGAGACGGCGTTCATGCGGCTGACCAAGGGGTTGGTACAGTGAGGGCATGAAGCTCTTAGCCATTGCCGGGATCGCTCTCCTTTGCGCCTTCATCCCGGGGTGTTCTCATGCCCCCCACCGTCGACCCAACGTCGTCATCATTATCTCCGACGACCAACGGCTCGACACCATTCACGCGCTTGGCAATGAGCACATCCAGACTCCTGCGCAGGACCGACTCGTGCGCGAGGGTGTGACGTTCACGCGGGCCTATTGCCGGGGATCAGATAGCGGAGCCGTGTGCGCTCCGAGTCGGGCGATGCTCCTCACCGGCAGGCCGTATTTGCAGATCGAGCCGGGCTTTCGCGTTCCTTGGAGCGGGCCAGCAGAAAGTCGGGGCGAAACTAACCACGCGATACTCCCGCGCGTGCTTCGCGATGCCGGTTACGACACCTTTGCGACCGGCAAATGGCACCAGGGCAGGCCGAGCTTTGCCGAGTGCTTCACGCATGGCGACGCGATCTTCTTTGGCGGCATGGGAAGCCACACCGAACTGCCGGTGCACGCGTTCGATCCGAGCGGCGAGTACCCGCAAAGCAGAGCACGGCCACTGTCCAAGTTTTCGAGCGAGGCATTTGCGGACGCGTTCGTCGGGTTCGTGGATGAGCGACCGACTGATGAGCGGCCGTATATGGCCTGGGTCTCGTTCACTGCCCCGCATGATCCGCGAACGCCCCCGGCCGATGTGCGTGCGAGGTATCGCGAGGACCAACTCCCGCTTCCTGCGAACTTCCTGAGCGAGCATCCGTTTGACAATGGCGAGTTGGTCATCCGCGATGAACAGTTGGCGCCGACACCTCGCACGCCGGAGCGGGTTCGCAAGGAGATCGCGGACTACTACGCGATGATCACGCACATGGACGCGCAGATCGGGCGGATCCTCGACGCCATAGACCGGAGCGGGCAGCCAACGATCGTTGCGTTCGTTTCCGATCACGGGCTTGCGATCGGCAGCCACGGCTTGTTGGGCAAGCAGAATCTCTATGAGCACAGCATGGGCGCCGTGTTCATCCTGCGAGGCAAGAACGTCCCAGCGAACCAAACTCGCGACGACCTTGTGTATCTTCACGACCTTGGGCCCACGATCTGTGAGTTGACACAGATTGACACGCCAGATTCTTTCACGAGCCGGAGCCTCGTGCCGGCAACGCGAGATGAATCGCGACGCGCACGCCGAGATCATGTCGTGCTCGGATATCGAGATGTCCAACGCGCGATCGTTGGCGAGCGCTGGAAGCTGATCGCCTATCCGAAGATTGATCGAGTGCAGTTGTTTGACCTGCAATCAGACCCAGACGAAATGCACGATCTTTCAGGCGACCAGCCCGAGCGGGTGCGGACGATGCTCCATGCGCTTGTTCGCTCTCTCGCACAAGACAGCGATCAGGCAGGTGCAGCGGCGGTGGAAGCAATGGCCACGCGATGACTTGAGCGAACAGCGCCGGCCATGCTCAGCTAGGAGTACGTCGCGATTGTTCCGAAGGCACTCAGGATGCGGTGAAATAGGGGCGAGGTGATTTCCAGAGCGGAGTCTTGCTCTCTCCAGAGTCGAGCCCGAGACGAATGACAAGGAAGATCGCCGCGGCTACCAGAGCGGAGTACATCCAGATCTGGGGCATTCGCATCGAGTTTACCGGAAACTACGCCCGCGTTGCCCCTTGATAGCCAATCTGCAGAGCCCCGGTCAACGCCGGGCAAAAACCGGCGACGCAAACCGCACTGCGATGAGTTCGGTATCATCGAGACCAACGATTGAGGAGGAATCGATGCTCAGCTCAGGTCCAACTGCCCTTGCCGTCACTTCATGCGTCCTCGCGGGCCTCGCACAGGCCAACTGGGCCCCGCCGGTCGACTATCCCGACACACGTCGCGAGCAGGTCGTCGATGTTTACCACGGCGTCGAGGTCCACGACCCCTACCGCTGGCTCGAAGACGACAACAGCGCCGAGACTAAGGCCTGGGTCGAAGCGCAGAACCAGGTCACGATGCCCTACCTGGAGTCCTTGCCCGGCAGAGAGCGGATCAAGAGCCGGCTCAAGGTGCTCTGGAACTATGAGCGGTACGGCTTGCCGAACGAAGAGGGCGGCAAGTACTTCTTTACCAAGAATGATGGACTGCAGGATCAATCGGTTGTGTACGTGTCGGATTCGTTGCACTCTGAGCCGCACGTTTTGCTCGATCCGAACATCTGGGCGAAGGACGGCACCATCTCGCTCGGCGGGTGGAGTGTCTCAGACGATGGCGGCTATGTCGCATACGCGACAAGCGACGGCGGCAGCGACTGGCGGAGCGTCAAGATCCGCAACATCGCCACCGGCCAGGACCTGCCCGAGACGCTCGACTGGGTCAAGTTCAGCGGCATGAGCTGGACCAAGGATGGACGCGGGTTCTACTACTCGCGATACGACGCGCCGGAATCGGGCGAAGAACTCGATGGCGTGAACAAGTTTCAGAAGCTGTTCTTCCATGAGCTGGGCTCGCCGCAGGAAGAGGACGTGCTGATCTATGGTCGCGAGGATGAGCCCGATTGGGGCTTCGGCGGCCAGGTGAGCGACGACGGGCAGTATCTCGTCGTGGGTGTTTGGAAGGGCACGCACCAAGAGAACAACCTGTTCTTCCTTGATCACGAGAATCCCGAGGCCGGGATGGACGAACTGTTCACGGGCTTTGAGGCAAGCTACACCTTTGTGGGCAATGACGGGCCGGTGATGTTCTTCAATACGACCGATGACGCGCCGAAGGGCCGCGTGATCGCGGTCGATACCAAGGGTTCCCGCGAAGCTGTTGAGATCATCCCCGAGTCAGACAATGTGCTCCAAGGCGTGAGCCATGTCGGCGGGCATCTTGTCTGTCAGTATCTTGAAGACGCCAAGACCGTCGTCAAGGTCTACGGGACCGGCGGCCGACACATTCGCGATGTGCAGTTCCCGACCATCGGCACGGCAAACGGATTCGGCGGCGACGCCGAGAACTCCGAGACCTTCTATTCCTTCACGAGCTTCACCTACCCCACCACGATCTATAGCTATGACGTGCGGACGGGCCGGAGCGAGGTCGTCCGCAGGCCAGAGGTCGCGTTTGAGCCCGCGGGATATGAAACCAAGCAGGTCTTTTATAGTTCCAAGGACGGCACGCGCGTGCCGATGTTCATCACCCACAAGAAGGGCTTGAAACTCGATGGCAACAACCCGACGCTGCTCTACGGCTACGGCGGGTTCAATATCTCGCTCACGCCGGGGTTCAGTGTCTCACGCCTGACCTGGCTTGAGATGGGCGGGGTGTACGCGGTCCCGAATATCCGAGGCGGCGGCGAGTACGGCAAGGACTGGCACGAGGCCGGCATCACGACGAGCAAGCAGAACGTGTTCGATGATTTCATCGCCGCGGCTGAGTATCTGATCGATGAGGGGTACACGTCTTCGGAACGGCTGGCGATCAACGGCGGGTCGAACGGCGGGCTCTTGGTCGGCGCGTGCATGACCCAACGCCCGGACCTGTACGCCGCGGCGATACCTGCGGTCGGCGTGCTCGACATGATCCGGTACGACCTGTTCACGATCGGCTGGGCGTGGCGGAGCGATTACGGCCACCCGAGCGAGAACCGCGCGGACTTCTTCGCGAACCTGGCCTACTCGCCCTATCACAACGTGCGCGAGGGCATGTGCTATCCGCCGACTCTGATTACCACGGCGGATCATGATGACCGAGTGGTGCCGGCGCACAGTTTCAAGTTCGCCGCGGCGTTGCAGGCCGCGCAGAGCGGGGCGTGTGACAATCCGTTGCTGATCCGGATCGAAACGCGTGCCGGGCATGGCGCCGGGACGCCGATCTCCAAGTCGATCGAGCAGATTGCGGATCAGTATGGGTTCCTGATGG
>JAJDDL010000103.1 GCA_029260335.1 Phycisphaerales bacterium
AAACAGATGCACAATACCAGATTCGGGTGGATTGCACACCTCGATTTTGGGATCTTTCGTCGTGTTTTTCGGCAGATGAAGTGCCTACTGGATGGCGAGTGTGAGCGCACAGGGGTTTGTAATCGGACCAGAATTAAGGATGTGCTCATCTCTTGATGCGGGTAGTTGGAATCCGGGCATCGCGCGCGAGATTTTCTCGGGCAGAGCCGAGTTGGTTGCAACGTGGGACTGGATATTGAGTGGGACAGTTACCGGGTCGGGTTGTACAGAGTCCGAATCGCGAGAAACATCGGGATCTCTGTGCGAGCGAGGTTCTCGGCCGCGGCTCTTGGTCCCGGCTCGCTTTGGCGCAGGCTTGGCCATTCCTCGATGGCGTCGATAACGAAGCCGGCCTCGGCGAGCGCGTTCACGTAGCTTTGGAGGGGTCGGTTGTGGGTGGTGGTCTTGATGGGGTCGGCGCCGTCACTTGCCCCGCCGGGGTTCATGATGATCTCTCGGGCCGACTCACTCAGGTAGCCCTTGATGCGGCGTTCTTGGACTTGTTGTGCGCCGGTGCCGGTCCACTCCCATGCCGAGCGTCCCGGCTGGCGGAATGCGGGGTGGAGCAGGACGAGGACGAAGCGTCCGCCTTCGCGAAGGGTGCTTGCAACGCCCTCGAACACGGGGGCGATGGGATCGATGTTCATGATCGCCATGACGCATGTGGCGCCATCAAACGGCGCGTCGTCGAGCTCGGCAATCGCGCGGGCGTCGCGCTGGATATACCGGATCTTGTCAGAGTCTCTGGCGTGCGCGGCTTCGAGCAGCGCGGGGGAGACGTCGAGGCCCACGGTCAGTTCGGCGCGGTCGGCGAGGGCCCGGCAGAGCTCGCCCTGGCCGCAGGCGACATCGAGGATCTTGTCGGTGGGCGAGGGGTCTAGCAAGCGGAGTACGCCGGGGAGGATGACGTCGTCGAAATGGTCGCTCCGTCGCGTGCCGACATAGCTGTCATACCACTCGGCCACGTGGTCCCAGCCCTGGTCCTTGTCAGGCTTGCGTGGCGTGCCGGCGGCAGACCGGATGCTGGTTGGGTGCTGGCTCGCAGGAGCGAGTGGAGCGGGTGCTCCGGGTTCTGTTGAGGGAGGCGATTGGGGAACGGTCTGAGTGCTGGTCTGTGTTCTAGGTTGAGCGATAGGTTGTGAGGCGGGCTGTGCATCGGGCCGTGCACTTGGAGGCGTGTCAGATTCTTCGTCGGGTTGAGCAGGATCCGTCGGTTGAGCGGGATTCACGCGTTGTGGAGCGCGATACTCGGGCCTTGTTCTCTCGGCCACGCGATCGCCGAACGCTTCGGTCATGTCTTCGGGGAGCCTGGCATGGAATCGGACAGTCTCGTTTGTGTCTGGGTGGACGAATGCGAGTTCGGACATGTGGATCGCGATGCGCAGTTGGCGACCGCGCACGGATTTTCTGCCGATCTCACAGCCGGCATACTGCAGGTGGTCTTCGATCTGGCCTGGGAACGCGGTCTCGAGGCGCAGTCGCAACGCGGCGCCGTCGGACCAGCCTCGCATGACTCTGTAGTGCGTCACCGCGGGCTTATCGACGGCACTGACTCGTTTGGGTCGGGCCTGGGGGCGAGCAAGCGGCTGGCGAATGGTCCCTTCGAGCGCACAGGCCTTGCCCTCTGCTGTCATCGGGTGGCCTCGCACGATTGCGTACGCGATGCGGTGGGGGCGTTTGGTCCTGAACTGGCGCTTTAAGTTCTCGAACGCGTCTGGGTTCTTGGCGAACAGGACGAGGCCCGATGCCGGCGCGGGCAGGTCGTTGATGGCCTTAAGCTTGGGGCTTTTGCGGCCGGTGGCGGCGCGCCGAGCGCGAGCGAGGACCCAATCAGTCAGCGTGCGGGCGTTGGAGCCCGGAGCGCGCACGATGATCCAGCCCGCGGGCTTGTCGATGACGAGGATGGTGTCGTCCTCGTGGACGACCTGCGGCGGCATAGTGTCGAGCGGAGCGGGCGGGGGCTTGGTTGGAGGTCCACGTCTGGGGGGTGGTCCGCCTCGGGAAGGGCGTTGAAAGCGGGTCATGAGATCTGCTCCTGGAGCCAGCGGACAAGCCGGTCAGCAAAGACGCCCTTGGGACTCTCAGGCCAGTGGATGGAGCTGACGCCGGAGTGATCGCGGGAGAAGATGGTGGCATCAATTGTGTCGGCGTCCATTGTGCCGAGCGGATTTGCGACAATTGCATCTACGCCTTTGCGTTCGAGCTTGTCCTGGGCGGACTCTCTAAGGCGGTCGGCGGGTTCGAGGGCAAACCCTATCAAAACCTGACCAGGCTGCCTTTGGCGGCTGCAAGATGCCAGCAGATCGGGGACAGGTTCAAGATCGATCTGGAGATCGGTGTCGGTCCGGCGGAGCTTGGCACCGGGGGAGGGGTGCTTCGGCCGGTAATCGGCGACGGCGGCGGCCATGACCAGGGCTCGGCAGCGTGGGAACTCGGTCAGGAGCAAGGCTTGGAGGTCGGCAGCGGTCCGGAACCGAATCACGCGAATCCGCGTATCTTCAGGCTGCAATACGCCTGGTCCCAAGAGGAGTGTGACCGACCAGCCGTTTCTTGCGGCGGCGTTGGCGATTTCTACGCCCAGCCGCCCTGAGGAGCGGTTGGAGATGAATCGGACCTCATCGATAGGCTCCTGGGTCGGCCCGGCGGTAATGAGTAGATTGTCTTTGGTGTGGGGCATAGTTGAGATCATGGTAGAGAGCAGCCAGCTTGGCTCGGAGCGATTCCCGCAGACAGATGGCAAGAGGCGATCGTGCGCTCGATCCTGTCTGGGACTTTGGAATCTGACGCGAGGGGCGTACCATCGTGCCCTCTGGAAGGCACATTCAACGCTCAAGAGTAGAGAAAAGCATGGCTAGATCGCGGAAGAGACTCGGTGAAATACTCGTCAAGGCGGGCGTGATCAACGCCAGCCAGGCCGAGCAAGCAATCAAAATCGCCCAGGGCGCCGGCAAGCGCATGGGCGATGCGTTGGTCGAAGCGGGGTTTGCCAAGGACACCGACGTGGCCAAGGCCCTGGCAAGTCAGTTTGGGATGGAGTTCTTGGATCTGACCACGCCGGGCATGTCCGACAAGGTCGATTTGACGCTGATTCCCGATGAACTGATTCGCAAGCACGGCGTGCTGCCCTTGGAGAAGTCCAACGGCAAGCTGAAGCTGATTATGCACGATCCGATGGATCTGGAGCTGATGGACATGCTCCGGTTTCGGCTGAGCGTGGAGGTCGAGCCCAAGCTTGCGTCCAAGACACAGATCCGTGAGTTCATCGAAGGCGGGCTCAAGAGCCAGCCTCGGATGGTCGGCGCAGATGAGTCGCTTGTCACGGGTTCGATCGACCGCTCGATCGATCGCTCGGTGGACAAATCGATGGACCGCTCGATCGACGTCGCGCGCGAGGACGCGCCGGTTGTCAAGCTGGTCGACCGGATCCTGAATGAAGCGGTCAATATGCGGGCCAGTGATATCCACATCGAGCCGATGGCAGATCGGGTGCGGCTTCGGTATCGGATCGACGGCGTGTGCATGGAGCGCGACAATCTGCCGAAGCGGATGCAGAACGCGATCCTCAGTCGGTGCAAGCTGATGAGCAGCATGAACATCGCCGAGAAGCGTGTGCCCCAGGACGGGCGCATCAAGCTGCAGGTGGGCGACGGCAATATTGACTTTCGTGTTTCGGCGTGCCCTGCCTATCACGGCGAGAGCGTGGTGCTTCGTATTCTGCGCCCCGAGTCGGCCCGCGTTGGTCTGAACAATCTGGGCCTCGAGGAAGCGGATCTCAACACGTTCAACCGAATTATTCGCCGACCCAACGGCATCTTCCTGGTCACCGGACCTACCGGTTCGGGTAAGACCACGACGCTCTATTCGGCGCTCGACGTGCTTAACAGGCCGGACCGCAAGATCATCACCGCGGAGGATCCGGTCGAATACAACTTCGACGGAATCAATCAGTGCCAGGTGCGTGAGTCGATCGGGCTCTCGTTCACGGCGATCCTCCGCTCGATGCTGCGCCAGGCCCCCAACGTCATCCTCGTGGGTGAGATTCGAGACAGAGAGGTCGCCGAGATCGCGATCCAGGCGGCGTTGACGGGTCACTTGGTGTTCAGCACGTTGCACACGAATGACGCGCCCAGTGCGATTACCCGATTGATCGACATGGGTATCAAGCCATTCCTTGTTGCGAGTTCGATCCAGGCGATCCTCGCGCAGCGGCTGGTTCGTATTCTCTGTGATAGCTGCAAGGCGCTCGATGATGATCCGGATCCGAAGCACTTGCACCTGGTGAACTTGCCCAGGGATCAGGCGGCGGGCAAGGTGTACAAGGCGGTCGGCTGCGGCAAGTGCAACAACGCAGGGTACATGGGTCGCCGAGCGATCTTCGAGTTGATGCAGATGAACACGACGATTCGCGACCTTGCATTCCACAAGGCGCCCTCGGGCAAGATCCGGCACGCGGCGATCGCGGCGGGCATGAAGCAGTTGGTTGATGACGGGCGGGCGAAGATTCTCTCTGGAAGGACGACCCCAGAAGAGATCGCGCGTGTTGCCCAGGTTGAGGAATCGTTCGCGGACGCGAGCTAGGAGTTCGAAACACCGGCCCGGCGATTCGTCGAGCCTTGCTGGAGATTGACAGATGTCCACGATGCAGATCGACCGTCTGCTCGACACGGTGGTCAAGACCGGATCGAGCGACCTCCACCTGACGGTGGGGCGGCAACCCACCATCCGCCTGCACGGGCATCTTCGCAATCTGCAGCCCAAGGTTATCGAGTCCGATGACATGGTCGGACTGATGAAGTCGATCTCGCCCGTACGCAACCAGCAGGTGTTGCAGGAAGTGGGCGGTACGGACTTCGG
>JAJDDL010000104.1 GCA_029260335.1 Phycisphaerales bacterium
TGAGCGAACCGAGCCTCGTTCAACCAGCCCCCCGCGGGACCGATCCAGCTCTCAAACGGCATCGGAAACCCGACCTTCGGTCGCACCGTGATCTGCTCGGGCAACCGATCCGCGAACGCCTCGCGAAGCAAGAGCTTGCCAAGCGATCCGGTCTCAAACCGACGCTCGGTGGGCAGCCCATCTGCAAGCCGAGCGATATTTACGTCGGCCAACGGCGTTCTTCCCTCCACGCTCGCGAGCATTGTCATCGAATCCAGACGACGAAGCAAGCCGCTGAGATTGACCTCGCGCTGGAATCGCATGTGCGCCAAGAGAGGTTCTTCAGCCCGCGCAGGCGCAACGCAACGGTCCCAGATCTCGCGATATGCCTGCAGCAGCGGATCCTCGTCCAGGCTCAACTGCTCGCCGCCGGTCGCGCTTGGCGCCTGTGGAATCCACTCCGGATTCAACACCGCCGGGCGCGATGTCCGGGCAAGCCATGCAAACGTATCGAGCTGGAAAGCCGCGGCATTGTGATTCCCAGCCAAGATCGCGTGCTGCGCAAGTGTCAGAGGCCTGGTGTACCCGCCAAACAACTCGTCAGCGCCCTCCCCCGAGAGCGTGACCACATGTCCATCGCGACGCATCGCGCTGGCGACCTCGTAGATCGCGATCTCGTTCGGCGTGGAAATCACCGACCCCGTTCGTGCGACAAGATCCTGCCATCGTTCGAGAAACTGCGGCCCCGTGATCGGCACCTCGGTGTGATTCGTCCCGAGCCTCTCGGCCATCAGCCGCGCCGGCCCAAAGTCGGGCGACTCGGCGGCCCCTTCCTCGCGAGCCCCGGCGCAGTACGTGTTCAATCGCCCGGCATGCTCGGACGCAATGGTCGCGATGATCGAGCTGTCCACGCCCCCAGAGAGCAAACAGCACATCGGCACATCCGCCCGCATATGTCGGACCACCGAGTCCTCCACAGCCTCGGCGAGCTCGGCCGCCGACCTGTCCCGCCGCTCCGTCGCATCAACGCTTGTCATCGATCGAGCAAGAGTGGGGCGGTCCGATCCAAGATCAACCTGGACCCGCTCGCCCGGCAGCAACGTCTGGACCCCACAGAACATCGTCCGCCTGCCGATCGATGTCCGAAGCGTCGTGAGATACGCAAGGACGCCCTCGATATCGGGCTTGGCACTTAACTCGGGATGCGCGAGGATCGCGGGGATCTCGCTCGCGACGATCAACGATGGTCGTCCGCCAAGCGAACCCTCCCAGAGATACAAAGGCTTGATGCCCAGCGGATCGCGCGCGATCAGAAGCGAGTTCGCGTGATTGTCATAGAGTGCCAGGGCATACATGCCCCGCAGCCGATCAACCCCGCCCGGGCCCCACTGAGCCAGAGCGTGAAGGACTGTCTCCGTGTCGCACGAGCTCTGAAACGCGACGCCCTCAAGCGCAAGATCCCGGCGGAGCTCGGCGTCGTTGTAAAGCTCGCCGTTGTAGACCAGCGTGTACCGCCGGTCGCCGGTCGCCATCGGTTGATGCCCGCCCTCGCTCGGATCAATGACCGCTAGGCGAGTCTGAGCCATCGCAACCGCACCCAAGTGGGTGGTGCCATTGTCATCGGGGCCGCGATGCTGAAGTGTTTCGCGCATGCGATCGAGCGACCGCTCATCGAGTGAGAGCGGAGCTGTTCCGACCGAGGCGATAGCGAGTATGCCACACATTGCCGAACTATCGGCGATCGCGCCGCGAGGCGGTGAACGGTGTCAGCCAATCAAGTATGAACACGTGGGGTTCTAGACCCAGACCTGCACCACAAGGCAAGGCTCGGCGCCAAACTTGCCCTTCCACTCGCCGTGGCTGGTGGTCACGAGCTTGACCTCGTACTGCGGATGTGCATCGAGCCATTCGTTGATCTGCTGATCGACGTGGGCCAGGCTCTCTTCCGAGAACTTGCAGTGGAAGCTCTTGACGTGGATCGCGCCCGTGCCGGGCGAGTTGGGCGTGCGAGTCCAGTTGTCCTCGTGGCGTCCAGAGCTCAGTTTCTGCTCAAACGTGCGGATCTTGGACGCGCCGGTGTTCGGCGCCGCGATCTCTTCCTTCGCATCCTTCGCTTGCACCTTGCGCACCAGCGTGGATTCGCTCAAGGGGATTTCGATCGGTTGGGGGGTGCCTTCCAGTTCGCTCATTGCCTTCCCTTTCAGGAGCTCTGCGTCTGGAAGATGAGTATACCAGAATCTGACTGGTCTGGGACAAACTTGGGGATTAGCCCGACTCCATCGGCTCCCAACCCAACAACCACCGCTCGCCGTCGAAATGTGCAGCTCGAACGCGCGATGTCGTGTTTCCCCACGAGAGGATCGCCTCAATCCGATCATCGCTCGCAGACAACTCCACGACCGAACCGCTCGCCAGACGCTGCACCGAGCCACGAGCACCGTCGATGCGGCCCTCGAAATCGAGGTAGTGCGCCCTGTGATCAGCCAGACGTTCAGTTGTGCATTGGTGGGACCCAACCGCATCAGGACGGCATGGGGCCCGGAAAGTGATCAGGCGATGCTCGATCGGAGCCGATCGCTCGATCATCCAGTCCAGGTGCGAACTTCCGTCCGCGAGCGTGTGACAGAGAACCACCGTGCGACGGCTGTCGGTGCGTACAGGGGCGGGGGATGGGTTGGATGATGGACTGTCGGTCATGCAACTCCTACCGACCATAGCTAGTATGGCACGCTGGACCAAGGAGTGGTCCAGCGGATCCGCACCGGCGGATCAAGCCCACCGGCGATCGGCAGATCCCGGCGGGCAGGAGAAAGGAGTCTCACCATGCGCACACGTCTATTCCTCGTCGCGGCCATGCTCACGAGCATGTCATTCGCCGGGTGTTCCAATCTCAAAAAGGGCCTCCAACGCGAGCCCGTGGGCTCGGTCCGAGCTCGAGGCAATGAGGCTTATTCCAGGGGCGATCTGGAAGCGGCTCTTCGAGCATTCGAGGAGATCGCCCAGCGCCATCCCGAGAGTGCCCAGGCTCGATACGACATCGGCCGCACGCTCATGGCCATGGAAGATCCGATCGGGGCAAGCGAAGAGTTCATGATCGCCCACCGCCGCCAGCCGTGGGTCGGCCAGTTCACCGACGGGCTCGCCGAGTCGCTCTTCGTCGCCGATCGCAAGGACGTCCTCTTCGAACTCTTGCGTCGCGAGGCCACCCAGAACCAGATCGCACGCGACTACCTCCGCCTCGGCCGCTTCGCCGCTCGCGACGGAGCCATGGAAGAAGCGATCGAAGCGTTCGAGACCGCAGCCGCCCTCGACGGGCCCAAGGTAGCCGATGCCCATGTCGAGCTCGCCGACCTGTACAGAAACCTCGGACAGCAGTCCATGGAGGTCCAAGAGCTTCGCCACATTCTCTATGCAGAGCCGGGCAATCCCGACGCCCACGCCCGACTCCGCGAGCTCAACGAGGTCCCCGGACCGAGCTTCGCGATCGAGCCGGACAACGGTTGAGCGGCGATTTCAGGACTCGTACTTGCGCTTTGCTTGAATCCTGACACGCGAATGCTACGATTCATCCGGATGAACGGATGAAGCAATCTTTTGTCACACGACCGATCCACGACCTTCTCGGCGATCTGAGCGATCCGAGCCGTGTTCGCCTGCTCGCTATCCTTGAGCAGGAAGAGCTGAGCGTGGGCGAGGTCGCCAGCGTCGTCCAGATGCCCCAGTCCACGGTCTCCCGCCACCTCAAGACCCTCCAAGATGGAGGCTGGCTAAGACGTCGTTCTGCGGGCCCGTCGGCGCTTTATCGGATGTCCATTGATGAACTGGACCCCGCAGCGCGCGGCGTATGGCTCGCAGTCAGAGGGCAGGTCGATTCGATCGATTCGGCTGCTGAAGACCGTCGACGCCTCGGCAGCGTGCTCGCTGAGCGACGCGCCGACAGCGCTGCGTACTTCGGCAAGCTCGCCGGCGA
>JAJDDL010000105.1 GCA_029260335.1 Phycisphaerales bacterium
GCGATCGCTCGAGAAGCTCCACACTCTGATCGAGCAGCGTGTCATAGCTCGGAGGTGGATCCACCTTCAACTCGCCGGCGATCATGAGTTCCTGCGCTTGGTGTTTCTTGAATCCCGCTGAGAGTTCCGCGAACTCGGGGCTCTCAGATAGGTCGCCGCCAGTGGGCGACCCACCCTCGAGGGGATCGGTCAATCTTGCTATATCCAGTCCCAATCGCAGCGCTCCCGCCTCGGTGCCGGTTTCTCATGCTCGGATCGAATCCGGGCTCACTCTCGGCTCAGCCTCCCTCGCCCGATCCCTCTGAGCCATCCACTTCCAGAACGTCACCATCTACCGGACCGTCGCCTTGCAAGACTGACTGCGGTGGCCCGGCGACCAACGCCCTCGTGGTATTCACGTCCACATCGCTCGATGCCAAGATATCAAACAGAGCCTGCTCGGCGCGAGCCAACTCGCCCGGGGTCAGCCCCGCCACCTGCGTTTGCAGCAGGTCCAGGAGCAAGCGAACCTCGCCCAGAGCGGTCACGAGTTCGGCATGCTGCGGCGACTCATAGACATAGCTCACGAACGCGCCGGGTGCCTGGCTGATCGGCGGACCGGTGTATTCATCGGCCACTCGAACAAGCCCGTCACGAATGTAGTTGTCGCCCTGGGGCAGCACGATGCCCATCTGTGCACGCAACGCGTCGATCTGGCGATAGCTCATGCGGTCTGCCGCAATCCCCACGCCCGAACCGGTGGACGGATCCAAAGGCAAGTCCACGTACAACGCCCGACCGATGAGGGCATTGATCAGCTCCTGGCCGGTCAAGCTTCTCAACTCGATCGCGATATCTCTCAGCGGGTCATCGTCGACCGTCGCGACCGGGGCCGCCTCGGGCACGTCCACCAGACTCTCGGCCGCGGCGGCCACTGCGGCGAAGACCGCGGCGTTCTGGACCTGGTTATTCGCCCCGCCCAGCAGACCGTTGACCTCGGTCGCAAAGCCAAGCTCCTGCAGGAAGAAATCGGCCCGGCCGATCGGATCCAGCGGCTGCACGATCTGCAACGCCGCGTCGAAGGCCGTATTGGCAACCCCGCCAATGCTTCCCAAGCCGCCGCGAAGGGCCGCTCGATACACGCCCGCTTCTGCGCCTTCGAACGACTGGACGTTGACCTCCGAGACATTACCGGTGAAGGTCAGGGATTCGCCATTCACGAATCTGTCGCCGGTGGTGTCGGTGACATCGCCGTTGTTCCTCAGATAGCCCGCGACCACAAGATCGGCCTCGGTATTGGGCACCGGATCGCCATTGGGCAGCAAGAAACGTGAGCCTCTTGGGCGAGTCAGCATGTTCATCGTGAGATCGGGTCCGCCCGAGCGGGGACCGATGTTGAGCGTGCCCAGGATATTGGTATCGCTCAGCGTGATCGTGTTGGCGCTCAAAGCCAGGTTTGCGTTTGCCGTGAGGACCTCGTGGAATCCGACGATGAACTGGCCAACGTCGATCGAGATATCGCCCAGGTTCGAGAGGTTTGCGGCCGACTCTGCACCCAGCACGATGGTCGCCGCGACCGGAACACGATCCAAGGAGAATGGGTTCTCTCTGGCACGGGTCTGCACAGGGATCCCATCGACATCGAGCACGCCTTCGGCGTCCGGCACCACGTTCAACCGCAGTGCCGCGAGGCCGTCCACATCGCCCTCCAGCCGAACCAGAGCGATACTGTCAAGCAATTCCGCCTGACTCACACGGGTTCGGTTGTTGAACTCGATCTCATCGGTGGGATCGCCATCGACGCGGATATTGAGCTCGCCGTCACCTGATGTGCTCGTGATGGAAGACTCAAAGATCACGTCGGTCGATCCATCACGCCCGCGTCGGAACGCCGTGCCGCGGCCGATGACCGTCAGCTCGGTGTTGATGTCCACAACGTCAGAGAAGATCGATGCGCCACCCGCATCAGTGGTGAACGGAGCATCGACGTCCAGGCTCTGCATAAACACGATGTTCTCGCCGGCGGTGATGTCCGCCGCCCCATCGACGATGGCTTGGCCGTCAAACGTGGCAGAGCCGATGGTCTCGAGCGAACCCGAGAGATTGAACGCGTGGCTCTGCACACCCTCAAACAAGAGGGAGCTCAGATTGCCCCGGTTGCCGATTGTGCCGTTCAGATCAATGACCGAATCGTCCTGGCGACCTATCGCCCGGATCGTCAGATCATGCGAGAGCCCGTCGGCGGAGTTGATCGACGATCCGGTCGCAAGCGTGAAGTCTTCGGTCAAGAAGCGGAAGGTATCGCCGAAGGTCAATAGGACCCTGCCCGCGAACGTGGTCGCGTTGTTGCGGGTGTCCATCTCGGTTGCGCCCAGACGCACGACCGCCGAGCCGGCTTGGGTGAAGTCGCCGCCGAGATCAAACACAAAGGGATCATCGCCCAGACCGGCAAAGGTCAGCCCCGAATCATCGGATGTGCCCGAGACCAGGATCTGCACGCTCGCCTTCTCATCTGTGCGGAGCAACTCAAAGATCTCTACGGTCGGAGCGGTGATTTCCACGGACGTGCCGCTCACGACCGAGTTGCTCGACCCACTGGCGTGGATTCCTCGCTCGAAGCGAGCGCTGCCGCCCAGGAAGAACAGGCCCAACTCGGTTGCCTGCACCAACCCCTCGAAGATCGCGGCTTCCACGCGCTCGACATCGACCCGTCGGGCCGCTATTTCGCCTGTGACCGTCACGTTGCTGGCCAGATTTACGGCAAACTCATCGATTGGATCGGCGAGGGACGAATCGAGAACGTCATCGTCATCGCGTCCGACCGTGCCGACACTGCCGTTCATCACGAAGTTGCCGCTGCGAGCTTCATCACCCGTGAGCGTGTTGCCGACCTCGACCGTGACACTGCTCTGGCCTTCGTTGCCGATGATGTTGGCGTTGAGAATCAACGCGTCGCCCCCACCGGCCAGGCCCGCGATGCCCAGGAAAAGATCGCTCGTGAACTCGATCGCGTTGGCGTCAATCAGGAGCGTGCCGGGGCGCGAGGAGGTCGTGGAATCGCCCACGTCTCCACCGAGGAAGACCCGGCCGCTGGTAACATCGATCGTGATGTCGGTGTCGCGCACATCGGCATCGCTGCCATCGGAAAGATCCACGCCGATGCCTTCGTCCAACGCCACGCGTGAGCCGCTCACGATGGACAGGTCGATGCCATCACGGATGCGCAGATCCGAGCCGCTCACCACGAACTCCTGATCGCCCGCGATAATCTGCATGGCCGTCTCGCCATCGGGAAGCGAGATTAGCGTGTGCGGATCGACCGATTCGCTGGTTTCGGTTGTCGACAACGCGAATCCGCCCGCGTTGAAGACCGCCGCATTCAGGGTGTTGACGTTGGATGCCTCCATCGACACCACGCCCACGACGCCCTGGGACCCTGCAGATCCCACTCCACCGTTGAGCGTGTTGTTGTTGCCAAACATCGTCAGGGCCGAGAGGGCATCGGTGCCACCAATCAGCCCGTCGATCTGGGTGTTGCCCGCGTTGGAGGCGATCGGCTCCTCACCCTTGATCGTCGCATCCATTGTCAGGTCGAAGTTCTCGCCTGGGACGCTGTCGAGGGTCCCCTGGAGCCAGATGATCGGGTCGGCATCGGGATCGCCGCCGTTGGTCGAGAGCTCGATGCCCTCGGCCGCGAGAAGCACGTTGTTCTCGATCAGAATCTGATTGCCCTGGGTCTCAATACCCGCGGCGAGTTCCATCGTCGTGCCATCGCCTCGGAATGTGAGGGAGGCGTCATCGTTTCCGGAAACGAGCCCTTGGACGACGATGCGGCCCGCGCCGCCGTCGGCCAGCCGGACAACGGTTGGATCGAAGAACGAGATCTCGTTGAAAGTAATGGTCCCCGTGCCTTCGGCATTGCCGATCCGCACGAGCGTCGAGCCATTGGAGATGTTGGCAATCTCACTGATAAGCAAGTCGAGCTGCCCGGCCATGCCCGCGTCGCCACCGATGAAGATGTCGCGATCCAGAGTCGCTTGCTGGAGCGTGAGCATGTCTACGACGATTGCACCATCCAGGTCGATCTCGTCGGCGGTGATACGCAACTCGCTCACCGCTCGCTCGGCGGTGATGTTGGAGCCGCCCACACCCTCCAACTTCGCTCGACCTGTTCCGGCCCGCACGCGGATGAGATCCACCGGAGCGTCTCCATCACCGATCACTGCGCGGATGTTCGCTCCGATGAGCGCGTCGCCGCCGGCGGAGTCGGTCACGGTGCGATCGGAGAGGGTGTCCAGGAAGAGCTCGCTGCCGGGACCAATGGTGAGTGTTGGAGGCAATGCACCGGTGGCGGTATCGAAAACCAGATCCGAGCCATTGGTGAAGAATGATGCCGAGCCCGAGCTGGTGTCAACCAGGAACTCACCATCAGTCAAATAGCTCTGCCGGTTCGCGTTATAAACCCCCCCGGCGAGCGAGACCTCGCCCAGTGCAAACACGTCGGTGTCGCCCAGAACGCCGACATCGATGAGCGTGCCGATGCTGTTGAGCGTGACGTCGAAGCCCTCAATCGAGAGTGAACCCAGTGCGTCGGTGCCGCCGAGCAGTCCCGCAATCTCAACGTTCCCCGAGCCAGAACCGACGGCCCCATCCTTCAGAGCCGCTATATCCAGTGCGAACGCACCGTTCACGGTACCGTTGAAGAGCACATCGTCATCATCGGCACCAGCCGTGGTAACCGAAGTATCTCCCCGCAGAATCGTGTCGCCATCAAAGGTGACGGCACTCGTGCCGTCGGCGAGCGCGGTGAACTCGCCCAGGATGCTGAGAACGCCATCAGTAGCTACCGCGTAGCTCTGGCTATTCACAGTCCGGGCACCGTTTACGGTCACATTCCGTCCGCGAATATCGACCGATCCGATCGGGCCCGCGGGAAGCAGGGTCACGCCGTCGGCGAGCGAGATCAGTTCGCCATCGAAGCCGATCGCATCTCCGACCGAGACATTCCCCGACGTGTCGCTCAGTGCGTTGCCCGCGTCCGCATCGATCAGGACGTCGGCAAAGCCCTCGCCGAAACGAGCGAACCCGGATTCAATGCTGACATCGCCGCCGCGGGTCCGTGCGGTGAAGCTGCTGGCGTTCTCCAGGCGAATCCCCGCGAATGTGTCATCGCCGCCGCCGACGATGCCATCGGTCACAAGCGAGAATGTGAGGCTGGAGACGCCGCCGTTGTTGAAGACCTCAAACACGGTGTCCTGGGTCGGGCGAATCTCATCGCCTGCCGAGTACGTCGCCTGACCGGTCGTGTACACCCCGCCGCGCAGGATCAGATCGTCCTGGGCGATCAGCTCGGTCGTGCCGAGCACGCCCACGCCGTTGTCGCCGTTGGGAACGTCTCCAATACCTCTCAGAGCAACATCGTTACCGTGCATGAACAGGTTATTCAGGGGGTTCGCCGATCCGATGATGTCGGTGACCAAGATCAGCGCCGAGGCTCCCTGCAGGACACCCGCAGTCTCGTTGAAAGCGAGCAGATCGAGCGACCATGGGCCCAGCCCATCGCCCTCGATCGTGCCGTTGACGCGGATTTCACCGGGCGTCTCATCTCCGCCGGCGTTGTCTTGGGTATCGACAACTGTGTCGGCGGTGAGGATCAAACCGTCACCAAAGATCACATCGCCGCCATCGGTGATCACGCTGCCCCCGATTGAGGTGGGCGTCGCGATATCAAAGATCAACGATCCGCTGCCTTCGACCGGACCGACGATCTCGATTGAGCCCGCCGGGGCGTGGAAGGTCGTGTCGTTCGCGAAACGGGCGGCCCCGCTGGCATCGCCGATCCGCATCGCGTGCGAACCGGTGGTCTCGTAGCCGAAGTGGACTGATGCGAAACTGCCATCGATGCGCGAAATCTCGTCGGCACCGAAGACCATGTCGCCTGCCGGCCCGGCAAGCCCGCCGCCGATATCGATCGAGTTCGTGATGTCGGCCGGGCGGAAGATGAGCGTCGCGTCCTCGTCGCCTGTGCTCGTGAAGACCTGGCCCAAGCCGATGTCGCCTGAGAAGTCATACCCGTTCGCGGTGAAAATCACGCTTGGGTCGGGGTTGCCTGCGCCGAAGGAGATCGCAAAGCGATTGGCGACCGAGAGTGTCCCGTCGCCCAAGTTGAAGAGCCTTGGACCGTCGGCGCCAACCGTCACGCCACTCGCAAACGAGGCGTTCCCGCCGCTCAGCGCGCCTGCGCCGGTCGTATCCAGGTCTGCCGCGAACGAAACCGAGCCCGTGCCCAATGCGTCGGTCTGGGTGAACGCGCCCATGCTCGTCAGGTCGCCGATGACCGCAAGCGATGAGCTGTTGTCGATCGTCACGCCCGCTGCGGTCGTGCTCAAGGTGTTGAAGATGAATCCGACGCCCGTCAAGTCCACCTCGCCCGCGGTTGCGCCAAAGGCAGAGGTCTGGAAAAGCCCAGTGATCCGCGCGGACGAGGACATCAGGCCGCTGATGTTCAGGGCGTTAAAGAACGTCACGTCGTTCGCGTTGGCGAAGGTCAGATCGACCAAGCCGTCGGTGGTTGCGTTGCCCGCAACGTCGCCCGAGACGACTCCTTGGAAGACCACATCACCCAACGCATCAACTGTAAGTGTCTCGCTCGATGGTCCCGGAGCGCCAACGGAACCGCTCACCGTGCCGGTGAAGAGGATGTCGCCCGTGGTGATCCCGCCGCCCTCGTCGACGTCGATCGTCGAGACGACCGCGTCCGCGCCGTCGGCGACAAACACATCGCCCATAAACGTGAACGACGCATTGCTCGACCCGGCAAGGATATCAAATAGGTGGATGTCGTCGCCGATGATGGTCGTGGGTGCCAGCAGGCGCGAATCGATCCCACCCGAGTCGTCCGCAAGCCCGACCCGCACCGTGTGCGTCCCGGCATCAAAGCCAAACTGGATGAGCGAGAAGTTGCTCCCCAAAGCCGCGAGGCTGTCGCGCGAGAGCATGAGACCCGAACCCTCAAGCCCGCCGGGTACGAGGCCCAGATCGATATCTGTCGCGGCGGTCGAAGGCCGGAAGATCAGATCGTTGGGTGCACCGGAGTTGTTGAAACTGTTGAACCCACCATCAAAGCTCATCCCGTCAGCCTGCAACACCGTGTCGTTGCCTTGGGTGTCGAAGGCGTTGGAGATAGTGATCGTGCCAGTGCCAGCGTCGATGAGCCGCTGTGAGGTCCCGCCGTCGACGCCGGAGACTCGCACGCTCAGGCTATCGAAGCTGATGTTGTTGTCGTTGCTGGTAATCTCGCCATCGATCCGCACCACGCCGTCGGTGTCCTGGATCAGGTCGCCCGCGAGATCGATATCGCCGTTGAGATCCGCGGTGCCGGTGTTCGAGAGCGTGAAGCCGCC
>JAJDDL010000106.1 GCA_029260335.1 Phycisphaerales bacterium
AGAGCACGTCGAAGGACTCGAGCCCGCCGGCGAGCAACGAGTTGGAATCCAGCGGATTGGAGACCGACCGCATGACATCACCCAAGCCCTTGACGTTCGACACGTCGCCCTCGGCGGTAATGTCGAAGGTGACCTTCTTGCCCGCGAGAGCGGCGAAGGGCTTGATCGCGGGGTGCTCTGCGGCTTCGCCATTGGAACCTCGCATCGGAGCCATGGAGTCATAGCGGGCGTTGCCCTTCTCGCTATGCCGGACATTGATGACAACACGCGTGGATTCGCGTTCGACCGACGCGTTGCCATTCTCGTCGACAGTCTTCACGCGATCGACGTGCTCGATTTCGTGGGTCATGTTGGAGGTGTAGGAGTTGTCGCCCGAGGCGTTCTGTGTGGTCGTAGCCTTGGAGCGATAGCTGAGTTCCTGGCCCTCGGTGAAACGCCACGAGAGGTCAGCGGTGGTTTGGGCGAGCGCGGGCAAGGCCAGGCCCAAAAGACCGATGGCAAAGCTGATGTAATAACGCATCTTCATAAGTCGCTCCCAGAGTGAGTCCGCTACAGATGCCACGAGTCTAGTGCGGCCTATCCCTCGGTACGCCATGGGCCATTGCCCGGATCCGCAGTTACCTGCCGCCCGTCCTGAGTGTGCCTTGCAGTCCGGCAGGGGGAATTAGGAGGCGAACATCTGCCCGAGGTCTGCGAAGGCCTTGAACTCCAGGGCATTGCCGCTCGGATCGAGGAAGAACATGGTCGCCTGCTCGGAAGGCTGGCCTTGGAAACGGATGTAGGGCTCGATGATGAACTGCACCCCCGCGGCTTTGAGTCGGTCCGCCAAAGCTTGCCACCGGATCATGTCCAGAACCACCCCAAAGTGAGGAATCGGCACGTCATGGCCGTCCACGGAGTTGCTCGGCTTCCCGCCGGATCGCTTCTCGTCTGGCTCGTCGACAAGATGGGCCACGAGTTGGTGGCCGAAGAAGTCGAAGTCGACCCACCGGTCGCTCGAACGGCCTTCGGTGCAGCCGAGCAGGTCGCCATAGAAAGCTCGCGACTCGGCGATGCTCTGGACGGGGAACGCGAGATGGAATGGATCGGGCATGGTCCAAGTGTACAGGAGCGTGCCACGGATTGGAGTGCATCGGGTATCCTCCTTGGATGACTGGATCTCGCCGTCAATTTCTCGTTGGCTCCACGCTCCTGCTCGCGGGGGTGGGCTCTTCGCGGGTTCATGCCCGGATGCCGCGGCGGGCCCCCGCGTTGCGGATGGGCCTCCTGACCGACATCCATTATGCCGACAAGGACACGCGCGGCACGAGGTTTTATCGCGAGTCGCTTGAGAAGACGCGCGAGATCGTCAAGGCGCTCTCGGCGGGCCCGAAGCTCGACTTCGTATGCGAGTTGGGCGATCTGGTGGACTCAGCGGGCGACCTGATAGACGACCATACGATCGCCCGCGAGATCCGTTACGTCCGCACGATCGAAACCGAGTTTGCACGCTTACCATGCGAGCGGCACTACGTCCTTGGAAACCACTGCGTTTCGACGTTGACCAAGGACGAGTTCGCCGAGAACTGCGGTGCGCAGAGATCCTGGTACTCCTTTGATCGCCGCGCGGCCGATGGCAGCGCAGGGTTTCACTTCATCGTGCTCGACGCGTGCTTTCGCGCCGACGGCGTCGGGTATGGACGCAAGAACTTCGACTGGATGGACACGATCATCCCCGATGCGGAGTTGGCGTGGCTCGAAGCCGACCTTGCCGCGGCTCGCGAGCCGGTGATCTTGCTGGCCCACCAGCGTCTCGATGGCGGCGAACATGACCCCACCACTGTCCGCAACGCTTCGGCAGTCCGGGGTGTGCTCGAAAAGGGCGGCAATGTGCTCGCGGTCTTCCAAGGCCACCATCATCAGAATCTGCACGCCGAGATCAACGGGATTCACTACGTGGTCTTCCGGGCGGTGATCGAGGGATCGGGCCCTGCAAGCAATGGCGCGTGCACAGTCGATCTGCATCACGATGGCTCCATCGCGATCCACGGGCACCTTGAGCAGAAGAGCTACAACCTGTAAGACCGCTGAGCCCGGGCAGCGAGTATTCGATACGCTCTGAGTCTGAATGGAGGTCACGATGCTCGCAAGAATCGGCGCGATCGGTTGTCTCGCACTGCTCGGATCGGCGCAGGCCCAGCAGCCGCACGTTCCGGCTCCACCGGCGGATATCGCAGCCGACGTGCCGTCGCTGGTCGCCCTCTACAAGCATCTGCATGCGAATCCGGAGTTGAGCTTCCAAGAGGAAAGCACGGCCCGTCTCATTGCAGATGAGCTTCGTGAGCTGGGGTTTGACGTCGCGCAGGACATTGGCGGGTTCGGCATCGTCGGCGTGATGCGCAACGGCGAAGGACCGACCCTCATGATCCGCACCGATCTGGACGCCCTGCCTATCAAGGAGCAGACCGGCCTGGATTGGGCATCCCAGGTTCGCGCGATCGAGCAGACCGGACAAGAGGTCTCAGTCATGCACGCGTGCGGGCACGACATGCACATGAGCGTGTTTGTGGGCACCGCGCGACGCCTTGTTCGCATGCAAGACAAGTGGTCGGGGACGCTCATGATGATCGGCCAGCCCGCCGAGGAACGCGGCGCGGGCGCGAAGGCCATGCTCGAGGACGGGCTCTTTGAGCGATTCCCCAGGCCCGATGCCAACCTCGCGTTGCATATCTCATCTGATCTGCCGGCGGGATCAGTCGCGTTTGTGCCCGGCTGGGCGATGGCCAATGTCGACTCGGTGGATATCACCGTCCACGGCGTGGGTGGGCACGGCTCGGCGCCACACACGACGATCGACCCGATCGTGATCGCCGCGAACATCGTCACGCGGCTGCAGACCATCGTCAGCCGGGAGATCGACCCGCAGACCCCGGCGGTCGTGACCGTCGGCTCTATCCACGGTGGGACAAAGCACAACATCATCTCTGAGCGTGTGGATCTGCAGATCACGGTGCGAAGCTACGACGACCAGACGCGTGAGCACCTGCTCAAGGCGATCGAGCGGATCGCGATGAACACGGCGCGGGCGGCCGGGCTCGCCGAGGAAAGGCTGCCGGAGGTCGTCGTAAAGGACGAGTTCACGCCGAGCTTGTACAACGATCCGGATCTCACCGCTCGAGTCCGCGGCGCGATCACAGACGTGTTGGGCAAGCAACGAATCTATGAGTCTGCGCCGGTCATGGGGGGCGAGGACTTCAGCCGATATGGCAGGCAGGATCCGCCAATCCCAAGCGTGATGTTTCGCCTGGGCGGCCTAGAGCGGGCATACTACTGGCGGTTGAAAAATGGGGGCGGCGCGTTCCCATCGCTGCATACGCCCTATTTCAATCCCGAGATTGAGCCGGCTCTCACGACTGGGATCGAGGCGATGAGCGCCGCAGCCATGGCAATACTCGCCCGCTAGCGACGGAGTCGTCGATACTCTCATCATCATGTGCCGATCTCTCACCTAAGAACCGATCGCGATCCCTAACTCATCAAGGCGGTCCACTGCTAGTTGCAACGCCACTTCGGTCGCCGCACGCCTGCGCAACGCACGCAGCGTTGACATGACCTCATCGGGGTTCTTGATCGGAGATCGCGAAGCTACCCAGAGCGTGCCGACCTTGCCGACGAAGCGGTCTTCGAGCAAGACTCCCGCGTAGCCAACAACGCCAAGGCGCGTGAGCGTGGTTGCTCTTGGGGAATCCTCATCAAGGTCCTTGAACACCATGTGTTCACCACGTTTGAAGGTTTCGGTGCATTCACAAGCCTGAAAGTCGCTTGAGATTTGGCCGATCGGTTTGCCGTCGGCAACGCTGGCGATCGCAAAGAACCGTGATGCCTCGCGATCCACCTCGCAGATTCCCGCTAAGTCCATGCCGACCACGTTGCAGAGCCCGGTCAAAAACGCGTTGAAGTACTCGGCTGTTGGAGCGGCTTGGACTTGAGATTCAATCTGTGACAACGCGTCGTTGGAGCACGAAGGCGCGCTGTTCGCGGAAGAGCGGTCTCGTTGCTGGCCCTCCGATAGAAGGCCGTGCTCGTGCAACAGACGAATCAGGCTCGCTTGGGAGTGGACACCGAGCTTCTCATAGATGCGCGTGCAATGGTTGTCAACGGTCTTTGGGCTGCGAAACAAGCGTTGGGCGATCTCCGCCCTTCCATGCCCCTCTCCCAAGAGCGTGAGCACCTCGCGTTGTCTCTTGGTGAGCCGCTCCAGGGGCAAGGGTAAACTCTTGACCTGGACACTCGTGCTACATGATGTCATGGACGACGTCCTCGTTGACGTACCAGCCCCACCGAGCGATTATTCGGTCCACAAGCACAGGTTTCTTCACCCGTTCGGAAGAAGCAGGGGAAAGATCCCGGCATGGCACGTGTGGGCGTACGATGTGCCATGACGAATCTCGGTGCCCTTCGAAGGCAGATGGATAGTGCGTGTGTTCAGATTCCCGGCGCATTCAACGCACTTGTTGGTGCCGCAGCCCGCAAAGCTGGCTTTGGGGCCTGCTACATCTCCGGCGGCGCGACCAGCGTCTGCACCGGAGTCCCGGATATCGGATTTCTGAGTCTGGAACAGTTCTGCAGGCTAATTCGCGAGGTTTCCCTTGCCTCACAGTTGCCCGTCATCGCCGACGCCGACACCGGCTTCGGCGAGGAACAAATGGTCCGGCGGACTGTGATCGAGTATGCACAAGCGGGCGCCTGCGCGTTGCATATCGAAGACCAGGTCTTTCCCAAGCGATGTGGGCACCTCGATGGCAAGGAACTCATCGGACTCGACCATGCAGTCGAGAAAATCCGATGGGCCGCTCAGGCCGCACGCGAGGTCGATCAGGCCAACGGCGTGCAAGCCGGCACCGGCTTTCTGGTGTGCGCTCGGACCGATGCGGCGGGTGTCGAGGGACTCGACGCAGCGGTATCTCGCGCCACCGCGTACGTGGATGCGGGCGCGCAGATGATCTTCCCAGAGGGGCTCCGGACCGCCGACGACTTCGCCGCATTCGCTCAGCGGATGCGGCCGCTCGACGGGCCCGACCCGCGCGGCGGGCCTTACTTGCTCGCCAACATGACCGAGTTTGGCAAGACACCGATGCTCACGCTCGATCAGTTCGAGCAGATGGGATACGCATGCGTGATCTATCCGGTCACTATGCTCCGGATCGCGATGGGTGCCGTCACCCGTGCGCTGGGATCGCTCAAACAAGAGGGCGGCGTTGAGAACTTGCTGGGACAGATGCAAAGCCGCGACGAACTCTACGGCCTTATGCAGTATGCCCCAAGCGAGGATTGGAAGTATCCGATCTGAGTTGCCCCGCAGCTGAAGAGCAGCCCACGGGCACGCAAGAGGCGATCGAAGAACTCAAGTCTTCATGAAAGTCTACAAAAAGACGGCGGGCGGACTCGCGTCCGCCCGCCGAATCAGGGCCGTGCATGCGGCGCTGATGCGAGGGAGAGTCGATTAGCAGGGATTGATGAAGGCATCAAGGAAGGCGAAGAAATCATCGCCATCGATCGAGCCGCTGTTGTTGATGTCTGCACACGGATTGCCAGAGGCAAAGTCGTCCAGGAAGTCGAAGAAATCGTCGGCGTCGGACTGGCCGCTGTTGTTCCAGTCGCCGCAGCCGTTGGGATCATTGTTGCAATCGTCGCAGGCCCCGGCGTCGCCGCAGAGGATGAAGTTAACGCCGACAGGTAAGCCAGTGGCCCCATCGATCGTGTCGAAACAGAAGCCCAGACCAAACGCGTTGCCCGGATTCGACTGGAATCCGTCGTCGGCGGTTCCGCCTCCGGTGT
Source organism: Phycisphaerales bacterium (assembly GCA_029260335.1). Lineage (GTDB taxonomy): Bacteria > Planctomycetota > Phycisphaerae > Phycisphaerales > UBA1924 > S146-42. Next base: position 5,818 of record JAJDDL010000106.1, read on the forward strand.
CGTGATCCCCAAACTGGCCGAAGAAGAAGATCTGACCGAAGGAACCGAACTCAAGTTCGGCACCCCAACGCAGGATGTATTCGCCGGCGGGAAGGCATTGACCGCCAAAGTCGGTAACGCCATCAACCCCGTCGTAGAATCCCGCGGCGGGAGTGCTCGACATCAACATGGCTGGAAGAGTGTCGTCGTCGCACATGTCCGCCTCGTCTGCCGCAGCGTAGATCTGAGCGATCATGTCAGTGGCACCGAATGGGTTGCCAGTGCCAAAGCCGGTCGAGCGGAACTCGGTCAGATTGGCATCGCTGCCGGTTGAGAATCGTTCGGCGCAAAACGTGTCATAGAGGTCGAACACGCTCTCGAAGTCCTGGCCGGCAAAGCCGTAGGTGTTGACGCCGTCATAGGTGAGACTGGCGACAATGGGATTGCGGACATTGCTGTGCCCGCCCGCCTGGCCCGCGTCCATGCCGGGAGCAATGCTGGCGGCCGCCCCCATACCGCCGCTCATCTGCGCACTCGCTGCCCCCACGCACAATGCCGTCCCAGCCACAAACGCGATCTGCTTCTTCATAGCCGTCTCCTTACTGAAAAGCACCCTTGCTCGCCCACAGAGCCGAAGTGCCTGCAAGCGCTTACGGTTGCTAAGTTACCAGACCCTGTAAGCGCTGTCAAGAAGAGACGCGGTTTCTCTTGGCCAATTTTAATAAGGTAAAATACGAAATCACGGCGCAAATTGGCGCCTAGAGGCCAACAACGGGGCAATCGCTCCGGAAATCGCTGCCGACGACGTCTCCGTAGGCGAAGAAATCGTCATGTGCCGAGTGCCGTGACTCTGGGTGCGATGATCCTCTTGGTTGTCCAATCCGCGTGCTGACGCCCGCGGCTCTGAGCACATGGGGCGCGCCAGAATCAGAAGCCCACGGCTTGGCCGTCGCTCCGCAGGTCACTGCCCGCGACATACCCATCCTCGAGCCGCCAGATCGCCTGGCCCCGCCCGTGGCTTGCGCTGCGTCTGTTCGTCCGGCGCACGGCGTGGCCCATGGATTCCAGCCCGTCATACAGCGCATCGTCGAAGCCGGGCTCGATATCGACGCGCGTGCCTTCGTAGATCTGATATCGAGGCGCATCGAGCGCGGCCTGGGGATTCTGTGCGAAGTCGGCGATCCGCACGACCACCTGGGCGTGCCCCTGCGGTTGCATGAACCCGCCCATGACGCCGAAACTCATGACCGGCTCGTCGCCGCCGCCAGCTCTTGGCTTGGTGAGGAACGCGGGGATGATCGTGTGGTATGGCTTCTTGCCGGGCGCGGCTTGGTTGGGATGGCCATCTTCGAGCGAGAAACAACACCCGCGATTCTGAAGCGAGATGCCCGTGCCGGGCACCACGATGCCCGAGCCAAAGCCGGTGTAGTTGCTCTGAATGTAGGAGATCATGTTGCCCTCGGCGTCGGCGGCAGTGAGGTAGATAGTGCCGCCGGGCTTGGGCGTGCCGTGGTCGAAGTCTTGCGCTCTGGAGAGGTCGATCATGCCCGCGCGCGATCGCAGATAACCGTCGTCGAGCAACGCCTCGACGGTCGTATCCATGTGCGCGGGGTCTGCGATGAAGCGATGGCCATCGCGAAACGCGAGTTTCATGGATTCGATCTGCAGGTGCATGGCTTCGACCGAGTCGGGCTCCATGCCGCTGAGCTCGAAGTTGCGGAGGATGCCCAACGCGATCAACGCGACGAGCCCCTGGCCATTGGGCGGGATCTCGTGGAGGCGATAGCCGCGATAGTCGACCGAAATTGGCCGCACCCATTCGGCTTGGTGAGCCGCGAGGTCTTCGGCTCGCAAGAACCCGCCGTCGGCGCGGCTTTGCGCGTCGATCTTCTTCGCAAGGCTGCCCCGATAGAAACTCTCGCCGTTGGTGTTGGCGATCTCCTCGAGTGTGCGAGCGTGATCGGGGAGCTTGGTGAGATCGCCCGCATTGGGCCACTTGCCGCCGGGCGCAAAGGTGTCACGCCATCCCTGGAACAGAGGATTGTTGTCGCGCGTGTATCGCCTTGCCGACATGCCCCAGTAGTACGCGATCTGCACAGGCG
>JAJDDL010000107.1 GCA_029260335.1 Phycisphaerales bacterium
CGCGGCAACACGCTTCGCGAGATCGCTCGCTTTGATCAGCGGCACCCCGAACTACTCGAACCCGGTGCGCCGCTGGAACGCACAAGCGAGTTCTTGCTCGCATTGCCCGGCATCGGCCCTTGGACCGTCTCCTACATCGCCATGCGAGCCCTCCGCTCGCCCGACGCGTTTCCGGAGTCTGATCTAGGGCTCAAGCACGCGCTGCACGAGAAATCGCCCGCCGCGATACGAACACTCGCCGAGCCCTGGCGTCCCTGGCGTGCTTACGCCGCGATGCACCTCTGGGCGAGCCTCGCACAGGAAACCAACACATGAGCGATTTACGTCACACGTTCCTGACAACTCCACTGTGTGAGCTCGTCATCGTCGCCGATGCGATCGGGCTCCGGCGGGTGACTCAGATAGAGCGCATGGAGCCGCCCGAGGATTCTCAACGCGACGATGCGTCGCTCAAGGGTGCCCACGAGCAACTCCGCGCGTACTTCGCCGCCGAGCTTCGCGAGTTTGACCTGCCGCTCAACCCGCAAGGCACGCCTTTTCAACTCCAGGTCTGGGAGTCGCTGCAAGAGATCCCCTACGCCCACACGACAAGCTACGGCGAGCTCGCCCGCAAGCTCAACAAACCCAACGCGAGCCGAGCGGTGGGGGCGGCCAATGGCGCGAATCCAATCCCGTTCATCATCCCATGCCATCGCGTCATCGGTGCCGACGGCACGCTCACCGGCTACGCCGGGGGCTTGGAGTTGAAGAAGGCACTGCTCGAACTCGAGGGCGTGATACTCGAATCGCCTAAGTCGTCTCTTTTCACCGAAACGCACCATACGAGCCCGACGCGCTAGCGAGGGAAGGACGCGCCGCAGGCCTCGGTGCATCCAAGAAGCCTGGCTCGCGCATCGGGCTCGTGAATCGCTGCGTCTGGCGAGCATGAATGCCGATCGTTCGCCACTACATCCGCCGATCCAACAATCGATACCCCACCGCCTCACTCACATGCGCATCGACAATGTCCTCGCACTCATCCAAGTCCGCGATCGTCCGCGCCAGCCGTCGAATCTTGTCATACGCCCGCGCACTCAACCCCAACTCACTCATCGCCCCCGCCAGGAGCACGCGCGTCGACTCGCCAAGCTCCGCGAGCGAATCCAACTGCTTGCCGCTCAATCGTGAGTTCGGCACGCCCTGTCGCTCTAGCTGAATCGCCCGCGCTCTTTGCGCTTGCTCGCGCATCGTCTTGGTATCTGTGCCGGTCGCCGCGGTCTGCAACTGGCGCACCGGCACCGCCGGCGCCTCCACATGGATATCGATCCGATCGAGCAATGGCCCGCTGATCTTTGACAGATACCGATCCATTTCCCGCTGGCCCATCTCACCGGGCGCCACATCGCCCCTCGGCGTCGGGTTCATCGCCGCCACCAACATAAAACTCGCCGGGAATCGCAGGGTCGCTTGCGCCCGCGCGATCGTGACCACATCATCCTCCAGCGGCTGGCGCAGGGTCTCCAGAACCATCCGCGGAAACTCCGCGAGTTCATCGAGAAACAGCACACCCCGGTGCGCCAAGCTGATCTCGCCGGGCCTCGGCACGATGCCACCGCCCACGATCGCCGCACTACTCGCGGTATGGTGTGGCGTGCGCACCGGCCGACGCGTGACAAGCCCCTGTCCAGAGTCCAAAGCCCCGGCCGCGGAGTAGATCCGCGTGATTTCAATCGCTTCTTCCGGCGTGAGCCCCGGCAGTACGCCCGGCAGCGCCTTGGCCATCATCGTCTTGCCACTGCCCGCCGGGCCGATCATCAGAAGGTTGTGCGAGCCACTGGCGCCAATGACAATCGCCCGCTTCACCGCTTCCTGCCCGCGGATCTGCGCAAAGTCAATCTCCGGCGTCGCGTGCTCAAGCAACCCCGCGATATCCGGCGTCGGCGTTGGCTCGGCTTCCAACTCCCCATTCAGCAATCCCACAACTTCACAAAGCGTGCACGCGCCCAACACATCGACGCCCTCCACGACGGCGGCTTCCTGTGCGTTCGGCGCCGGGAGCACCACGCCCGCAGCGCCGCATTGCTTGGCTAGGCTCGCCAGCGCGATCGCGCCCTTGATCGGACGCAACCGTCCATCGAGCGCCAACTCCCCCGAGAACAAGTAACGCCGCTGATCCAACCCCTCGGTGTGAGACTCGCGCACCACGCCCATCGCCTGCAGCAATCCAATCGCGATGGGCAGGTCGTACACCGGCCCTTCCTTGCGCACATCCGCCGGCGCGAGGTTCACAAGCAATCGCCCGCCAGGATTCGGGTATCCCGCGTTCACGATCGCGCTGCGCACCCGCTCGAGCGATTCCTTGACCGCCGCGTCCGGCAGGCCCACCACGATCTGATTCCCATGATCGCGCGGATCGAGATCAATCTCGACCTCGCACGCCTGCGCGTCGATTCCCTGGAGCAGATGGCTCTGGACCTTGGTGAGCATGGCCAGAGTATACCCGAACAAAACGCTTCTGAGGCATAGGCCCTATGAGAGTTGTCCCTAAAAAAAGAGGGCCGAGGCTCAATGCCTCGGCCCTCCAAGCACCCCCAGGATTCTGTTCTGGCGAACTCAGCCTCCGAAGCCGAGCCCCGGCTTGCTCTCGACGACCTGAAGCGACTTCAGGAACTCGATGATCGCCGCCTGGTCTTCGCTGCGGAGATTGAAGAAGCTATCGCGGCTGGCTCGTGCGTCGCCGCCATGGAAATAGATCGCCTCGGTCATCGTCGAGAGATCCCCGCGATGGCCGTACGGATCGCTGTTGCCCGCGTCCCAGAGCTTGCGACTCAGGAACTCGCCGGTCGGGCGAGGCTCGGGCGCGATTGTGAAGTCGCTCGGATCCGCAAACCCATTCAACGTTCCCTGGGCCAGGATCTCGTTGTCAAAGTGACCAAACTCGGCGTCGTTGAGATTGTGACGCTTCAGATCCGTGAATGGCCGGATGATCGCGGTGCCCCGCGGCCCGCGCTCAAGATTCGGCTTCTGCCCATCCCGAGTCATGTCAAAGCTGAACGGCTCGGGCACATCGAACACCTGCAGGTTGCCGGCAGGGTTGTACGGGTTTGGCTCGCTGTACTCGCGTGAATCGAGCGTGAACTCAGCCACGTGGCACTCGTTGCAACCAACCGCGTCGAACATGCGGCTGCCGCGCCGGACCGCTGCGCGACGCCGAGGATCCTTGGGCTGGATCTGCACCGGGATGTCCAGCGCCGCCTGGAAGACCGACGCCGCGGTCACGTCGCCGACCGTCAGTTCGTTGATCACGCCGTCCATGTCCGGGTCGACGTCGGCGCCGAAGCGCTCGACCGTCTGGATCCCGTGATGGTGATTCATGGCGTTGTTGGTGAACTCGCGCAGGGAGACCACAGCGCCCTTCTGGTGGAATGGCTTGATAATCAGGTCCCAATCCACGCCATCGATCTCGCTCGGATCGATCTTGCCGTCGGGCATCGCGGTCATCCGACCGAACGAGACACCCTTGGCGACCAGATCACGAGTTTGCGGCACGCCCGTCTGGCCGGCGATCGCCAATGCCTCATCGCGGATCTCATGCAACTCAGCGGTCATCTCGCGAGCCAGCATCTCGATCGGTCCGGCACCCATCATGCCAAGCGTGTTGCGCTCATTGGAGAAGTTGCCCGAAACCGATTCGGTTACCGGGTCCAGCGCTTGGGCAAGCACGAATACGTTTGCCACGAAGTCGCCCGCGCCGCCCGGCCGCGGCTGGGCGTGACAGCCCGCGCAACTCGTGCTGTCAGGCGCACTTGTGCGGATCATGTGCGGTTCATCCGGCACGCGCGGAGCGCCGGTGCCCGTGCTCGCCGGGCGACCCTGGCCATCCAACGCGTTGAACCGCGCCGAGAACACCGTGCCGCCGTGATCCATCATGTCCTTGAGCGAGACTCGCCCGGCATTAATGTCCAACTGACTCATATGGTTTTCGACGGCAGGACGCTCGCCGATAATGACGTCCGCGGGCTGCAGGAATGACATTCCGATCATCAGCCCGACGCCGCCGATACCGCCCGCCCCCCAGGCCAGGGGCTTGCACCGATTCACAATCTCTGCGCGCATTGACATCACCTCGTGCTCGCGGTCGCCCGCCGCACGGGATCCCCCCCCGTGAGCGTGCGCACCTAACTCTCTCAGAGACGATACCTTACCACGCCAGCCGATGGAGTGGAACAAAAAACCCAGTAGTTCTATGGGCTTTTTTTGTGCGGGTTTGCACGCATCAGCAGTGCTCACTAGTTGATACGGGTAAGCACCACGTGTGCCGGAACATCCGATCGGCCGGCCGATTTGACCTGGACAAACAAGTCCAAGTCACCTTGCGCAAACTCGAACTCACCCAAATCTACCTCTTGTATAGAGCCGCCGGCGGCAACAGTCCGCCGCGCTGTTCCCCACGCGACCCGGACCTCTGGTGATTGCTCAAGTTCGCGAAACAGCACGCGCACGCCCATCTTCACCGCAGCCGGCGCAGTCAAGCGCCAACTCCCACCGCCGCCCTCTTCGGGAGTCCAGTCGTTGCGCGTCAATACGGTCGTCGTCTCGCGATCCGTCCCGATAAGAATCCGCGCCGGATAATCGCGTTCGCTCGTGACATCCGCAAACCAGCGATCGTGTGCCCCAAGCAACTCCGCGACCATCTCGGGCCGCGCCTTGGCCAGGTCATGACGCTCAAAGGGATCGGCAAGCAAGTCGTACAGTTCCGGCGGCGGCGCATCGTCGGTCAACTGCTCACGCCCAAACCCTGAGGCACGCAAGAGTTTGTATCGCTGGCCGATAACGGCAAACTGATGCCGCGCCACGCGTTCATCCCCGCGATGCGCTTGGATGAAGATCTGGCGGTCTGCCCAGTCTTTGGCTCGGCCCTCGAGCAACGCCTTCAAACTCCGCCCATCCAATGTGCGTCCATCCTGTATGCGCCCGCCGGCGATCTCCACCAGAGTCGGGAGCACATCCACATGCGACGCGATCCGGTCGCTCGTCGAGGGCGCATAGTGCCCGGGCCAGCGGACAAACAAAGGCGTCCGAATCCCACCCTCATACGCCATCGACTTGCGCCCGCGCATCTCGCCGACGTATCGCTCGATCGCGGGCCCGTTGTCGTGTAGGTACAACACGATCGTCTCGCGCTCTATGCCGAGCCCATCGATCGCATCGAGCACACGCCCCACGTTCTGATCGATGTTTTCGACCATGGCAAATGTCCGCGCGATCGCGTCGTGTCGGCCTGCATTCTCAGATACCAGAGCCAGATCCTTCGACAAGTACTTCTGATACAGGTCTTCGGGCACATCATGAAACGGATCGTGCGGCGTGTTCGTCGCCAGGTATGCAAAGAACGGCTGCCCAGTCGCCACGCTCTGCTCTATGAACGCGATCGCATGCTCGGTGTACACGTCCATGCAGTAGCCCTCGGTC
>JAJDDL010000108.1 GCA_029260335.1 Phycisphaerales bacterium
CCTCGGTCGCGTAGCCCTTGTTCCAATGATCGGGATGGAGGCAATAGCCCAGTTCGCCCTTCAAGTGTCGGTCTTCGGGCTCGATACCGCAGTCGCCGACCCGCTCGCCGGACTCCTTCAGGGCGATGGTCCAGACACAGCCGGTGCGCCGTGGGACATCGGTCAGGATCCGGTGCAGCCGGGCGAGAGTCGCCTCCTTGGTAAGCGGGTGCGGAATGCTCAGCACGCCGTCGGCGACTTCCTTGTGCCGCCACAACTCGTAGCACGCGTCGGCATCACGGAATGAGAGCGGTCGAAGGATCAGCCGCCCGGTCTCGAGCGTTGGCCGAAACGGACTGCCCTCGCGTCTGGATGCCCATTGCTCGCGCAGAATTGCGTACATCTCCAAGTCATGGGTCTCGCCGAAGCGGACGATGTGGCGTTGCTGCCGACCCTCACGCTCGAAGCCGAGCTTGCGTTGGAGCACGCCCGAGGCCTCGTTGCTCGCGAAGTAGCCAGCGTGGATGCGCTCAAGCTGCAACTGCTCGAAGCCGTAGTCGACGATCGCACGCCCGGCTTCTGTGCCAAAGCCCTGGTTCCAGAACGGACGACCGATCCAATAGCCCAGTTCAGCCCGCTGACTCTCCGCTTCGACTATGAGCCCGATCATGCCGAGGACTTCCCCGGACTCGGCAAGGGTCACCACAAAGTTGGCGGCCGAACCAATCTCGCGTTCGGACCTACAGAACCCAATGAAATCAGTCGCATGCGCAAGCTCGTAGGGATGCGGGATCGAAGAGGTCGTGCGGGCGACCTCAAAGTCGCCGCAAAGCTTGGCGATCGCATGGGCGTCGCGCTCCTCCGGCGGGCGAAGGATCAGCCGTTCGGTCCGAAGCGTGATGGGGCTGATAGATGGCATGGGTCACTCGGCCGCCGACCTCTTGGCGCTCTCCCACTGCTCACAAGACATCGTGAACCCCTCGGCGTCGAAATGCTCGCCGTCCTTCTCACACGCATCGCAAATCACCCCCGCCGAGTGCATCTCAAGTTTACGGAGCACGTTCGAAGACGCCGGGTTCCGGAGCATCGCATGCGCGTTGATCACGTGGAGGCCCAACGATTCAAACCCGTGCTTGAGCATCGCACCCGATGCCTCGGTCGCGTAGCCATTGCCCCACCACTGTCGACCGATGGCATACCCAAGCTCCGCTGATTTGCGATCCTTGCTCATCGCCAGCACCACCAATCCGATTAACGCGCCGTCGGACTTGAGCTCGGGAAAGAATGTGAACGCATCGCCGCCAGCCGCAAGCCGCGTATACCGCGCCAACGCGTTCACCGCTTCTTGCGGCCCATACGGATATGGAATGTTGCGAGTGTACGCGTAGATATCAGGATCATGGAACACGCCCGGCATGGCCTGCAAATCGCCCTCGCACGGAGCACGAATGATCAGCCGCTCGGTTTCCAGTCTTGGCAGTTCCATATCCGTCACCCAATCGTCCGCGCCCGGGCACCCGGCAACTCGCCATTGAGGATTAAAATGACCGCCGCCCCAAACGAGACTCCCCCCATGAGATCGGCGACGCCGTGGCCGCGAACCCGGACCTCGTTGGGCTGAAATCTCGTGATCGCGGGCTGCTGGAACCCTGCCATGAGCATCCTCCGTGATGAGCCATCGTATATCTTGGTGAGGCTGGGATCTGCCAGAGATCAGAAGGAAGGGATTGCCCGTGTTCAAAGCTCGTCGGTTGCTCGCTCTCCTGCTCATGGCCTGTCTGGGGGCGGCGTCTGTCGTGCAAGCGGGCTCGCTCGCCGCCGCATCGTCGACCCAGCCCGGCGGCCACCGCCCGCCATTCGAGGCCGCCATCGCCACGACCGACGCCGAGATGGCCAAGCTCCGGGACGATCAGGGACTGCCGGCGTTGCAGGTCGCGGTGCTGGTCGAGGGCAAGATCGTCTTCTCACAGGCCTACGGCTTTGCCGATATCGAACATCGCGAAGCGGCGACCGCCGAAACCCAGTTTCGCATCGCGAGCATTTCCAAAGCCATCACCGGGACCGTCCTCGCCCGACTCGCCGCCCGCGAGGAGATCGAACTCGATCAGCCGCTCTATGAGTACGTGCCGGACCTGCCCGAACATTGGAAGGACATCACGGCGCGCCATCTGGCGTCGCACACCTCAGGAATCCGCCACTACCGAGGTTTAGAGGTCTACAGCACTCGAAACTTCAAGTCACTCAGTGAAGCGCTCGCGATCTTCCGCGACGACAAACTCCGCTTCGAACCGGGTCTCCAACGCGAATACTCCACCTACGGCTTCACCCTCCTGGGCGTCGCGATGGAGTTCATGACCGACACATCGTTCATGGACCTCGTCCGAAAGGAAATCCTCGAGCCCCTGGAGATGACTCACACCGAGATCGACGACGGCAACAACGCCGGGCTCGCCACGGGCTACCTGCTCGACAACACGCACACCGCCCACATCGCGCCCCCGACAGATACGAGCTACAAAGTCCCCGGCGGCGGACTTGTCTCGACCGCCGAAGACCTGGTGAAGTTCGCGTGGGCGGTCATCGAGCCCGATCCGATCGAACCCGAGGCGCTCGCGCTGCTTCGCGAGAAGACCACCACCGCCGACGGCAAAACCCACAACTACGGCCTCGGCTGGAACGTCGGCGGCGAGCCCGGCAACCTCCGCCTCTCCCACGGCGGGAGCCAGCCCGGCAGCCGGTGCTTCCTGCTCGCAGATATCGATGGCGGCGTCGCCGTCGCGATCCTGTGCAACGCCCGAGGAGCCAAGTTCGGCTTCGCCGAGATCGAACGCATCGCGAAGCACTTCAAAGACGCGAAGTAAAGATTCCGTGGTCTGAGCGAGTCTTCGAGCGAAAGCCACGCGATCGCAGCCGTTGTCTCCGCTCTCTCACACCAGCCACGCATCTGCACGCCCGGCGTGACGTTCGTCGCAAGGCCTCTTCACACCACGGCACCGCCCCGAACAGCCAGCCGACGCCGATTCACGCTACCATTCC
>JAJDDL010000109.1 GCA_029260335.1 Phycisphaerales bacterium
ACTCTCGAACTCGGCGGCAAGAGCGCAAACATCATCTTCGAAGACGCAAGCCTCGACCAGGCCATCGAAGGCATCATCGCCGGCATCTATTTCAACCAAGGCCATGTTTGCTGCGCCGGCAGCCGCCTGTTCGTCCAGGAACCCATCCTCGAGGAAGTCACCAAACGACTCACCCAACGCCTCTCCACCCTCCGCATTGGCGACCCGCTCGATAAGAACACCGACATCGGTGCCATCAACAGCCCGCAGCAACTCCAAACCATCAAGCACTACCTCGAGACAGGCGTCAACGAGGGTGCATCGCTCCACGTCAGCGGCGAACTCAACGGCCTCGCAAACTCTTGGACCAACAACAGCCCCACCGCGCCCGACACCACCCCCGGCAACTGGTGCCGCCCGTGCATCTTCACAGGCGTCCAACCCAGCCACGCCATCGCCCGCGAAGAAATCTTCGGCCCCGTCCTGAGTATCCTGAGCTTCCGAACTCCCGACGAAGCCATCAAACGCGCCAACAACACGCCCTACGGCCTCGCCGCCGGCGTCTGGACCGACAAGGGCTCAAAGATCTTCGAGATCGCAAGCAAACTCGACGCCGGGGTCGTCTGGCTCAACACCTACAACCGCTTCGACCCCGCGTCACCGTTCGGCGGGTTCAAGGAATCCGGATTCGGCCGCGAAGGTGGCATCCATGGGCTCCGCGCGTATGTGAGGTAAGAAGCTGATTCACCACAGAGGCACAGAGAACCCAATGCCCAGACTCCCCATCACCAAAACCCACAAACTCTTCATCAACGGCAAGTTCCCCCGCACCGAGAGCGGCCGCTCCACCCACATCGAGGGCCCCGATGGCGGCTGGCACGTTTGTCACGCAAGCCGCAAGGACCTACGCAACGCCGTCGAAGCCGCGCACAAGGCTCAGCCCGCCTGGGCCAACGCCAACGCCTACCTCCGAGGCCAGATCCTCTACCGCCTCGCCGAGATGATGGAGGGCAAACGCGCAGAACTCGAGTCATCGCTCGCCGCGGGCGGCGCACCACTCAACGCATCCGACGCCGAAAAGGAAGTCTCGACCGCCATCGACCGCGTCGTCCACTACGCCGGCTGGTCCGACAAGTACGCCCAGGTCGCCGGCTGCGCCAACCCCGTCTCCGGCCCCTACCACAACTTCACTATCCCCGAACCCCTCGGCGTCGTCGGAGTCATCGCACCAGACGAACATCCCCTGCTCGCACTCATCACCCTCATTGCCCCCGCGCTCTGCGTCGGCAACACCATCGTCGCCCTCGCCAGCGAAACCAACCCCATCCCAGCCTGCATCCTCGCCGAGGGCCTCGCAACCTCCGACCTTCCCCCAGGCGTCATTAACATTCTCACGAGTTTCCGAGAAGAACTCATTCCCCACTTCGCCACCCATCGCGAACTCAACGCCATCCACGCCGCCAACATTGATGCCGCGCACGCCGCAGCACTCCGCGAAGGCGTCGCCGAGAACCTAAAGCGCGTCACCATCCTGAGCAACATCGACTTCAACACCGAATCGAGCGAGGGCCCCAACTGGATCGAACCCCTCACCGACCTAAAGACCCTCTGGCACCCCAGCGCAACATGATGAAATACGCAGACGTGGCAAAGTTCGGCAAAGGCCGCAGAGCAAGCCCCGTCTCATCCCTCTGCGAACTCCAAGGCAACTCCGTGCCTCTGCGTTCAGCTTTCCTAGACCTGCTCTAAAAACCGCACATCGTTCTCAAACAGCATCCGGATGTCAGGGATCCCGTACTTCCCCATCGCCAGCCGCTCGATCCCGAACCCAAACGCAAACCCCGTCCACTTCTCCGGATCAATCCCGCACGCGGTCAAGACGTTCGGATCCACCATCCCACACCCGCCCAACTCGATCCAATCAGGCTCGGCATCGGGCTTCAGCGCGATCTTCATATCAAACTCAGCGCTCGGCTCGGTGAACGGGAAGAAGCTCGGACGCAAACGCACCTCCGCGTCCTCGCCGAAGTACGCCCGCGCAAAGTGCAATAGCGTGCTCTTCAGATCCACCATCGTCACATCGCGATCGATGTACAACCCCTCGAGCTGATGGAACATGAACGAGTGCGTCGCATCCACCGTGTCCGGCCGATACACCCGCCCCGGGCTGATCACCTTCAAGGGCGGCCCCGTCCCATTGGCCACCGCGTCTTCCATCACCCGAATCTGCACCGTGCTCGTCTGACTGCGGAGCATCCGCGGATGCGCACGCGAACCGGGCGCATCCACATAAAAATTGTCGATCGGATCGCGCGCCGGATGGTCCGCCGGGATATTGAGTTTCACAAAGTTGTGCTCATCGTCCTCAACCTCTGGCCCCTCAGCGACCGCGAACCCCATCCGCGCAAACACTTCTACGAGTTCCTCGCGAACGCGCGTCAGAATGTGCCGACGTCCCAGGTTCTGACTCTCAATCAGCCCCGGCTCGGTCATGTCCAGCGCCGGCCCACCAGCAGATCCGCCCGATCCAAGCCCCGCCTTACGAGCCTCGAACGCCGCTTCCAACGCCGTCTTCACCTCGTTGAGCCGCTTGCCAACCGCGGGCTTGTCTTCCTTGGACACGTCCTTGAGCATGGGCATCACGCCGCGCAGACGGCCCTTGCTGCCAAGGAACGCGATCCGCCACGCCTCAACAGCGTCGCCATCACCCGCGGCTTCGAGCTGGGCCAGGCCCTCGCTCTCAATCTGATTCAGTGTTTCAAGCATGGGGCGGATGATAGAACCCGACCCGCTAGACGACCCGGCCTACTTGTCGTCGCTCTTGAGATCAATCCAGGTCACGATGCTGGGTTCATGCTCGATCTCGGGCGCGTAGTCATTCGTGCCAACCAACGGCAGAATCCGCACTCCGAAATACCCGACGCGATGATCCACCGGGCCGTTCTCCGTGCAGCGATACTGGCGAATAACAAAGCGCTGCTCCTGTGGCTCCATCGGTTGCGTCTGGAGTCGCAGTTCCGCTATCACCTGATCCACAGACACCCCCTCGAATGCCGATCCCGGCGAGGGTTGCACAACCCAACCTCCCCATTCGGTTTCGTCTCTCCCCACGCGCCGCAGATCGTCGTCAATCAGATCCAAAGCTGCTTCGAGCTGGATCTCGTGCTCAATAGGTGGGTCGAGAGCCACCAGGCCGCCAGGACCACAACTCATCGCGTACGCCAGAACGTGCATGCCCGGGTACATAGCGCTCTCCAAGTTGGGGCCAACCGCCTCCGCCTACATGATTCTACGAAAAACAAGCCGCCCGGTTTCGGGCGGCTTGTACGCAAACTTCAAATCACAAAATGAAAGCGTTACTCGCTCGCGGCCTCGTCGCCACCCTCAGTTGCAGCTTCCTGCTTCGCCGGCTGAGCCGCCTTCTGCTCCTTACGAAGCTTCGCGGCAAACGCCGTCCGATTGTCGGCCTTGCGACGCCGACGGCTGGGAGTGCCGCCGATCTCCGGGCCTTCCTCGGCACCGACAAACTGGATCACACACAGCTCACTCGCATCACCCAACCGGCGAACACCGATCCGGACGATCCGCGTGTACCCGCCCGCGCGATCAGCAAATCGTGGCGCGACGTTGTCAAAGATGTGCTTCACGACCTTCGGAGCCTTGCGAATCTCGCCGTAACGATTCCGCTCGACCTCGCTCGATTCCGGCACGTCAAAGAACTGTGCCGCTCGCTCGCGCTGGGCGTTGACCTTCTCGGTCTGCTCCTCGGTCGCGCCCCTCGGCACATGCAGCCAGTCAAAGCCACGCCGATCCCTGCCGAGCATCGAGATCACCTGCCGCCGGGCGTGCAGATCGCCCTGCTTCGCCTTGGTGACAATCTTCTCAACGAACGGACGCAAGGCCTTGGCCTTGGGCACGGTTGTCACGATCTGGCCATGCTCGAACAGACTGGCAGCCATATTGCGCAGCATCGCCTGGCGATGTGCCGTGGTGCGTCCGAGTTTGTAGCCGGCCTTGCGATGCCGCATGCCGATTCTCCTTCAGTTCAGACCCGGCTTCGCCAGGCCCAGATTCTAGGCCGCCTAGGCCCTCTCAATGACCGCCTCCGCGGACTCGGCTCTCTCACCGCACCGGCGGGCTGTAGCCCTCGGGCAGTTCCATCCCCAGATCTAATCCGACGTCCAGCAGCTTGCGCTTGACCTCGCGAAGGCTCGTGCGACCAAACGACCGAAGCTTCAGCAGATCCGGCTCCGGCTGGCTCACCAGCTGGGCCACCGTGTCGATCCGGGCACTCTCCAGGCAGTTGCTCGCCCGCACCGAGAGGTCCAGATCCGTGATCGGCATGTTGAGCTTGCGGATCAGCTCCTCGTCCACGCCCGCCGCAGCCGCGGCTTCCTCGCTCACACGCTCGGTGCCAACGTCGAAGTACTGCACGAACGGGTTCAGGTGCTTGCGGAAGATCTTCGCGGCTTCGACCAGCGCCATCTCGGGCGTGACCGTGCCATTCGTCCAAATCTCGGTCGTGAGCTTGTCGTAGTTGGTCCGCTGACCAACACGCGTGTGCTCCACCTTGTAACGCACCCGCTGCACGGGCGAGAAGATCGCGTCCAACGGGATCACGCCGATCTCTTGCTCATCCTGATTGGCAATCTGCTCGGTCGCCGGCACATAGCCACGGCCCTTCTCGACCGTGAACTCCCTCTCGATGTCCACCGGCTCGGTCAGCGTGCACACCACCAGGTCACGATCCATGATCGTGATCGCCGTGTCGGCCTCGATCAGATCCGCGGTGACCTCACCGGGACCCTGTGCCGCCAGACGCATGGTCTTGGGCTCATCGCCTTCCATCTTCACAACCATGTGCTTGATGTTCAGGATGATGTTGGTGACATCCTCGAGCACACCAGGCAACGAGCTGAACTCGTGCTCAGCACCGTGGATCTTCACACTCGTGACCGCCGCGCCCTCGAGCGAACTCAGCAGCACCCGCCGAAGGCTGTTGCCAACGGTGGTGCCAAAGCCTCGCTCAAACGGCTCGACCGTGAAACGTCCAAATGTGCTGGACGACGCCTTGGGATCGGCAACCACCCGGGTGGGAAGCTCCATCCCTCTCCAACGTACGCGCATGGATAATCCATCCTTCGGCAGCGGAACCCTGAAACGGTCCTGTCCCAATGCTCTCGGATGCGTGCGTCGGCCTGCCGAAATCGCCGATGCCGCCCCATTCTTGCCTCGGGACACTTCTCAAACAACCAGGCCGAAGCCCGAGAAAACTCACTCAGACGCGACGCTTCTTGGGCGGACGGCAGCCGTTGTGCGGCACCGGCGTGTGATCCTCCACCGCGGTCACGCGAAGCCCCGTGCTCACCAGACCCTGCACCGCGCTCTCGCGTCCGGCGCCGGTCCCGCGGATCTTCACCTCAAGCTCGTGCATGCCCATCTTGCGGGCCTTCTGGCCCACCTGCTCACCGGCGCGCGTCGCGGCGAAGGGCGTTGCCTTGCGGGCGCCCTTGAACCCGATCGTGCCCGCCGAGTCCCAGGCGATCGTCTCGCCGTTGGTGTCGGTGATGGTCACGATCGTGTTGTTCTGGGTCGCCTTCACGTGCGCGACACCCTTGACAACGTTCCGCCGAATCTTCTTGGTCTTCTTTGCCATCGAACTTGATCCCTTGTCAGGCTGCTACTGGTCTTATGCCTTGCAAGCCACTCATCGCATACCCGACGTTTAACCCTTGACGCCCTTCTTGCCCGCAACGGTCTTCGCCTTGCCCTTACGGGTGCGAGCGTTGCACCGAGTCCGCTGCCCATGCACGGGCAGCCCCCGGCGGTGACGATCGCCGCGATAGCAACGGATGTCACGCAAGCGCTGAATGTTCTGAGATACCTGCCGACGCAACGCACCCTCGACGATGAACTCGGCGTCCATGATCGAGTTGATCTGTGCGATCTCTTGCTCGGTCAGCTGATTGGCCTTGGTGTTCGGATCGATGTTCGCCTGAGTGAGAACGTCGTTCGCGAACTTCGCGCCGATGCCGTGGATGTATTGAAGCGCGTAGAGGATCTTCTTGCGATCCGGAACGTCTGTACCAGCGATACGAGGCATCGTGCTCCTCTCAGCCCTGTGCGTCTGCCCAGGACTCAGCTCAAACTCTTGATCTTCAACTCAAAGCCTTGCAGCCCCGAGAGTCTTAGCCCTGAACCTGCTTGTGCTTCGGATCCGCCTTGCAGATCACCCGCACCTTGCCCTTGCGACGGATGATCTGGCACTGATTGCAAATGCGCTTGACGCTTGCCTGAACCTTCACGACCGTCTCCCAAACAAAGGCATTATTCAACAACCTACTCTGGTGCCCCACTCCCGACTTTGAACCGGAAATACGAGGCAGAGATCCTAGCCCGACAGGTGCGAAAAGTCACCTCAAAAACCAACCCCAACCACAACCCAACCCACTGCCCAATCCAGAATCCAACCCAGAATCCAACTAGTTCCGGGGCCCGCGAATCTTGGCTCCGCCGCCCCCACCACCGCCGCCTCCGCCGTCCTCCTGGCCGCCCAGGAAGCCTGAGAAGTTGCGCATCATGAGGTTCGCCTCGACCCGCTGGAGGAAGTCCAGGCTCACCGAGACCACAATCAAGAGCCCCGTGCCCCCTAGGAACTGAGTCACCGAGTAATCGATCCCCAGGCTCCGGTTGATGACCATCGGCAAGACCGCGATCACCGCCAAGAACGCCGCCCCCACATAGGTGATCCGTTCCATCACCGTTTCGAGGTACTCCGCCGTCCGCGGCCCAGGCCGGAGCCCGGGAATGAACGAGCCGTGATC
>JAJDDL010000110.1 GCA_029260335.1 Phycisphaerales bacterium
AAAGCACCCGCCGATCTGCTCGAAGGCGTCGCCGACCTGCTCGAACGCGAGATGCTCATCGGCGGCGGCGTCGCGCTCACAGGCGATCTCGACACCTTCGACTCGCACGATGATCTGCCCGATTCGATCGATGTCGCGCCCGCAGTCGTCGGCACGATCCGCCCGACGCGCCGCATGAGCGATCTGCAGATCGCCATGGCCGCGGGGCTCTTCTTAGTCGTGGGCGCAAGTGCCTGGATGGGCGGCATGATGTTCGCCGGCGGCAAGACCGCGCTCCCAACACCAGACACCGACTCACTCGCACACAACCCAACCAATCCCAATCAACCGGCAACGACCGATCTCGCCAACCAAGACGGTGATCCGATCGAACTGATCTCAACATCAGACGGCATGCCTAACGAGCCCGTTTTGCTCGCCCAAACTCCCGACGACCACGACTTCGGTTCGAGCAACGAGCCGATCACAGCCGAGCGAGCGGTCGACCTGCTCGCCTCCGGCCGTCTGATCGTCCGCGTCCGCATGGCCGACCTCACAGGCCTGGAATGGATCGATGGCGTCGAGGATCTTCGCGGCGTGCAGATTGACCGAGACATCCCCGCCGAGCTCGCGAGCGCCTTAGAACCCGAAGCCTTGCCCGAGTTCAAGGACGAGCATGAATCGCCGTTGTTCGCCATGGAGCGCGGCCCCGTCGTTGGCCCGCCCGCGGATTTCAAAATCGATCGCCCACCGTTGCCCGAACGCGTCGTCGCTTCGATCGTCCGCGTAGAGATGGCCGCCGATGCCCAGACGCTCGCGGCCGCCCTCCGAGGCCTCCAAACCCAGACCGGCATTGTCAGTGCCTACTTCGAGGACGCGGGCGAACCGCTGCCCGGCCAGCTCGAGCGGCCAACCGCCGACGCAATTCTCTGGTGGCGTCAGCCGCCGGAAAGCTGGACGCCCAAGGCCAAGGTGCCGGTGGTGTTCGAAGTGCTGCGGTAATCGCAAGAACGAAGACAAAAGAGGCCCTGGCGCAAGCCTGGGCTTTTTCTTTTCTTGGCCATCCGTTTCAATCGAGCAACGCACAAGCCCAGGCTCGCGCCAGGGCCCCTACTGCGCCACGATATTTACCAACCGCCCCGGCACCACAATCACCTTGCGAACCTGCTTGCCCTCGATTAACTGCTTCACTTGCGCATCAGCCATCGCCAGTTCTTCGAGTGCCTTCTGATCCGCGCCCGCCGGCGCCATGATCTTCGCCCGGAGCTTGCCCATGATCTGGACCGGGATCTCTATCTCGTCATCGGTGAGCATCGCTTCATCATGCTCGGGCCAATACGCCTGAGACACCAAGCCCGATCCACCCAAACGCGACCAGAGTTCCTCGCCGATGTGCGGCGCAAACGGCGCGAGCACCTGGCTGAATCGCAAAGCCTGGTCACGCGTCAACGCAGCGCCCGATTCCTTCGCCGACGTCCCGGCGTTCACGAACTCGATCATCGCCGCGATACCGGTGTTGAACGCCAGGCGTTCGATATCGCCGCCGACCTTGGCGATCGTGCGATGGAGCTTCTTCTCGAGCGTCTCGTCGGGCGTGTCAGAAAGCATCGGCTCGCCCGTGTCCTCATCAAGCACGAGTCTCCACGCGCGCTGCAAGAAGCGGAGCAATCCCGAGATATCCCGCGTATTCCAGGGCTTGGAAGCCTCCAAGGGCCCCATGTACATCTCATATAACCGGAACGTGTCCGCGCCATACTCGGCGATTACGTCATCGGGATTGATCACGTTCTTCAGGCTCTTGGACATCTTCGCGGTGATCTGCTTGACCGACTCGCCGCTCTCCCGCTCGACGTAGGTGTCCTCAGCGGTCTCATCGACCTCGTCGATCGCAACCAGGCTCTTGTCCTTGCGCTGATACGCAAAGCTCGTGATCAACCCCTGATGAAACAGCTTCGAAAACGGCTCATCGGTCGACACCTCACCCAAGTCAAACAACACCTTGTGCCAGAACCGCGCGTATAACAAGTGCAAAACCGCATGCTCGGCCCCGCCGATATACAGATCCACCCCGCCATCCATCCAATACGCCTCAGCTTCCTTGCCCACAAACCGCTCGGCGTTCTTCGGATCACAAAACCGCAGGTAATACCAGCAACTGCCCGCCCACCCCGGCATCGTGTTCGTCTCGCGCGTCATCGCCTGATCCGCAGGCCGCCCGCTCACGCCCACCTCACCCGCGGTTGTCTTCAACCACTCGGTCGCCTTGGCGAGCAGGGGCTTGGGCTCATCGGAAACCTCCGGCGCGTAATCCGCCAACTCCGGCAGCTTCACCGGCAGCGCTTCGGCCTTCACCGGATAATGCCAGCCGCGCTGATCAAACACGATCGGGAACGGCTCGCCCCAATACCGCTGACGACTGAACAACCAGTCGCGCAACCGGTAGTTGACCTTCCGCACGCCGCAGGATTGTTCGCCCAGCCAGTCGATCATCTTCGACTTGGCCTGAGCGACCCCCAGCCCATCCAAAAACCCGCTGTTGATCGCGACGCCTTCACCCGTGTACGCCTTGCCATCAAAGGCCGCCGGCGGCTGTACTGTCCGCACGATCGGAAGATCAAACTTCTCGGCAAACTCCCAGTCCCGCTCGTCCTGACCCGGCACGGCCATGATCGCGCCCGTGCCATAACTCATCAGCACGTACTCGCTCGTCCACACCGGGATCTGCTCGCCCGTCGCGGGATTCAGCGCCATCACGCCCGTGAACACGCCCGTCTTTTCCTTGGATTCCTGTCGCTCGACATCCGTGCGATTGCTCGCGGCGCCGCAGTATTCGACCAGCGCTGAGACATCACTCCCCGGCGGGGGTTCTTCCAGAATTGCCTGCACCATGGGATGCTCGGGCGCAATCACCATGTACGTTGCACCAAAGATTGTGTCCGGCCGCGTCGTGAACACGCGGAGCGATGGCTTTGCCATCACCGGCGCATTGGTCAACGAGAAATCGATCTCCGCGCCCTCGCTCCTGCCGATCCACTGCGCCTGCATCGCCTTGGTGCTCGTCGGCCAGTCGACATCCTCAAGCCCCGCCAGCAGCCGATCGGCGTATGACGTGATCCGAAACATCCACTGGCTCAATGGCTTGCGAAACACGGGGAACCCGCCCCGCTCGCTCCTGCCGTCGATCACCTCCTCGTTGGCCAGCGCCGTGCCGAGCTTCGGACACCAGTTGACCGTCTGATTGCCCACGTACGCCAGGCGATAGCTGTCCAGAATCGTCCGCTTGGTCTCATCATCCAACGGCTCCCAGCCGCCCGCGGCTGCGCCCATCGGCAACTCCCCCGCGCCCGCATACTCCGCCGCGTCGGGGTTGTATCGCACCTCACGCTTGCCGCTCGCGAACTCCTGCTCCAACTCCGAGATGGGCCTGCCGCGCTGCGCATCGGTGTCGTACCACGAGTCATAGATCCGCAGGAAGATCCACTGTGTCCACTTGTAGTAGTCCTCGTCGATCGTCCCAAACTCGCGCGACCAGTCGTAGCAGAATCCGAACCGCTGCAGCTGCCGCCGAAAGTTGTCGATGCTCTTGCGCGTCGTCTGCGCGGGGTGGATTCCCGTCTGGATCGCGTATTGCTCCGCGGGCAAGCCAAACGCGTCCCACCCCATCGGGTGCAACACATTGAAGCCCTTCATCTTCTTGTATCGGCACAAGATGTCCGTCGCCGTGTACCCCTCGGGATGCCCCACGTGCAAGCCCGCGCCCGAGGGATAGGGGAACATGTCTAAGCAGAAGAACTTGGGCCGGTCCTGATCGAATCCCTCTTCGCCGGGGTTGGGCTGGCGAAACACCTCGCGCTGCTT
>JAJDDL010000012.1 GCA_029260335.1 Phycisphaerales bacterium
TCAGGAACACCCGGAGCAATCCATGATTCGCATCACGACACTCATCGCCCTACTCACCACAACAACACTTGCCCAACAAGAAACGGTCCTCTGGTACGACTCGCCCGCCAACGCCTGGACCCAAGCCCTGCCCGTCGGCAACGGCAGGCTCGGCGCCATGGTCTTCGGCGGCGTCGACTCCGAACGCATCCAACTCAACGAGCAGGGCATCTGGGCCGGCCCGCCGGTGAGCGAGAACCCCGATGATCTCGCCGAAGTCATCGCCGAGGCTCGCGAGTTGTTCTTTGCGGGCAAGCCCGCCGAGGGCGAGAAGCTGATTGCAGATCGCGTTATGGCCCCGCGCGTCAGCCCGCGCAGCCAGCAGACATTGGGCGACCTGAATCTCAAAATGCTCCTGCCCGAGCGGCCACAGTCCGCCCCGATCCGCATCGACGGCTGGAAGGCGGGCCCAAACCTACAAAGCCCGGACATGAAGCAACTCGTCCCGAGCTTCGATGACTCGACCTGGGCCGCGATGACCGATCGCGCGATCCCAGAGAACACGACAATCACTTATCGCACGACGTTCAGGCTTTCGCGAGCGCAGGCGGGCGCATCCCGCACCGAACTGAGCGTCGGCCCGATCGACGACCGCTCGATCATTTGGATCAACGGCAAGGAGATTGGCCGCACGACCGAGTGGAACAGGTCGTACACCTTCGATGCCTCCGGCGCTCTGCGCGAAGGGCAGAATCACATCGCCGTCGCGGCGACCAATGTCGGTGGCCCAGGCTCGATGGCCGCGAACATCACCCTTGAGTCTTCGAGCACGCCAAACGACTACCGGCGATCACTCGATCTGGACACTGCCATCGCGACGACTTCGTTCAGCATCGACGGCGTGCGATTCACGCGCGAAGTCTTCGTCAGCCCGATCGACGACGTCGTCGCCTTGCATCTGACCGCGAGCCAGCCCATCCTCTCGTTCGACGCCTCGCTCACACACCCCGCGACTGTCAGCGCCTATTCCCTGGGCGATTCACGCGTCGTCATGGGCGGCCAGGCCTCGCACGGCGATCAGCATCTCGGCGTGCAATTCCACGCCGTGCTCGATGCCCAGTCCGATGGCAACGTGAGTGCCAAGGGTAATGTGATCCAAGTCCGAGGTGCTCGCAAGGCCACGCTCCTGCTGGGGGCAAGCACCGACTACAACTTCGACGATCCCGCGACGCCGCTTGAACACTTCCGACCGAGCGTTGCGGGCAAGGCGATCGACACCGCATTCACCAAGGGCTACGAGCGCGTCCGCGCAGAGCACACGACCGAGCACCAACGCCTCTTCCGCCGATGCTCTATCGATCTGGGCGACTCTGAGCACGCGAGTCTTCCGACCGACACCCGACTTCGTCGCCTCATCGATGGCGCGAGCCAAGGCACATCCGACGTCGGGCTCGAAGAACTCATGTTCCAATACGGCAGGTACCTGCTCATCTGCTCGTCCCGCCCCGGCACCATGCCCGCCAACCTCCAAGGCATCTGGAATGAGCACCTCGAAGCTCCGTGGAATGCCGATTACCACCTCAACATCAACATCCAGATGAACTACTGGCCCGCCGAGGCGACCAACCTGAGCGAGTGCCACCTGCCGCTCTTCGATTTCATGGAGCGACTGGTGCCAGGCGGCCAGGACCTCGCGCGCAAGCTGGGCGCCGACGGCATCGCGTTCGGACACACCACCGACGCCTGGTTGTCTTCGGCGGTTCACGGCGGGCCCGTCTGGGGCATGTGGCCCAACGGCGCCGGCTGGCTGAGCGAGCACATGCACGAGCACTATCGCTTCACCCAAGACGAGCAGTTCCTTCGAGAGCGTGCCTTGCCATTCACTCGACAAGTCGCCCGCTTCTACCTCGACTGGCTCGTCGAGCATCCGGACTCGGGCAAGCTCGTCTCCGGCCCAACCACCAGCCCCGAGAATACCTATCGCGTCGACGGCGCGCGCCTCAGCCTCTCCATGGGCACCACCATGGATCAGCAGATCATCCGCGAAGTGTTTTCCGATTTCATCCGCGCCTGTGAAGTGCTCAATATCTCCGAAACGCGCGATGCCATGGTTCTGGAGATCAAGAACGCCCTACGCAATCTTGCGCCCACGCGCATCGCCTCTGACGGTCGAATCATGGAATGGGCCGAGGAATACGAGGAAGCCGAGCCCGGCCATCGCCACATCTCCCACCTCTACGCCCTGCACCCTTCCAACCAGATCACCGCTGATAGGAATCCCAAGCTCTTCGCCGCGGCGCGCAAGACCCTCGAGCATCGCCTGACCAATGGCGGCGGGCACACCGGGTGGAGCAGGGCGTGGCTCATCAACATGTACGCCCGGTTGCTCGATGGCGATGAAGCCCACGATCACGTCCGCTTGCTCCTTGCCAAGAGCACCCATCCCAACCTCTTCGACAACCACCCCCCGTTCCAGATCGACGGGAACTTCGGCGTCACCGCCGGCATCGCCGAGATGCTCCTGCAATCGCACGAGGGGGAGATTCGGTTGCTGCCGGCGCTGCCCGAGCTGTGGTCGGGTGGCTCATTCCAGGGCATGCGTGCCCGCGGCGGCTTGGAGGTCGATTGCGATTGGACCGATGGCAAGCCCACGCGCGCGATCATCCGAGCCTCGATCGATGGGCAAACAACCCTTCGCGTGGCGGCCGGAGCGGTGGTCAGAGTCTCGCTCATCAACGGCGGCGGCGTCGCAACCAAGTCTTCGACCAGCATGACTCCTGCAGGGAAGACCGTCACTCGTCTGGGAATGGAGCTCAGGGCCGGTGAAACGGTCGAGTTGAACTTCGACTAACCCAAGACGCTTCAGCCCGCGTCCAGATCGGCAAGGGCCTTGTCCAGAACATTCGAGATGAACGTCGAGTTGATGCCCTTGATCTTGCGTTTCCGCGCGGCTTCGCGGCGCATCGCCTCGATCGCCGGGCGCGCGAGTTCATCGAGTTCGTCCAGCGCAATCGCCGCCATCAACGCACCCTCGTATCCATCCGATTCGACCAACTCCGCCAGGACTTCGATCGCGCGTTCGGACCGTCCAAGTTTGGCAAGCGCCTCAGCGGCTGTCACTCGTACCGATAGTGCGGGGTCGTCCAGCGCCTGGCGCAATGAGTCGATAGCAGGTCCGCTTTGCGGGCCAAGAGCGAGCAATCCAACAGCGCCCCAATAGCGAATCGAAACCGACTCATGCAAGAGCATCTCGGTGAGCTTGCGCAGTTGGGCCGGATCTCGAAGGCTCGCGAGCTCAGCCGCGGCGAGCAACTCGTCGACCGGCATGCCACGCATGACCGAAGCCTCTGAGCTTCTCAAGGCCTCTTGCCGAAGCCAAGGCTCTGGCGCAAGCCCCGCATCGCGTACCTCCAACATCCACGCTCGCTGAGCCGAGCGCAAGCGTTCGAGCACATCTGCCATGTCCGGCTCTGCCGCGAGATTGCGTAGCTCGTGCGGATCTGAGGCGACGTCGGAGAGCTCTTCCAAGGGCTTGGGCTCAAAGAACCTCGCGTGAACATCCTCGAGCCCGCCCTCGCGATACAACCGATCCCACGCCCGGGTCGTCGGGCTGCGGTACATGTACTGCAGGTGCTGCCCCTGCTCCCGGTGAGGGTGATAGTTGCGAATGTACTTGTACCGTCCATCAAACACCGATCGCGACATGTCATGCCGCGCGTCCATCCGGTCCCGATAGCCAAATGTGTATGTTCGCGGCACCTCGGACGCCGAGCCCAGAAACGCCTCGCCTTGCATGTGCCGAGGAACCTCGTAGCCCGCGAGGCTCAGCGCGGTCGGCGCGAGATCAACAAAGCTCACCAGCCTTGCCAAACGCGTTCCCTTGTCCCTCGGGGCCAGTGGCCGAAAATCCTGA
>JAJDDL010000111.1 GCA_029260335.1 Phycisphaerales bacterium
CGGCGGGGTTACTTCGATCGCGGTAGGCATGCTTGCGGGGCAGGTCTTTCGTGATCGCCGCATCGTGTTCATGAGCGCGGCGATGGTCTTGCTCATCCCGGCGTATCAACTCACTAGCCTGCTTTTGACCATTGACGGGCCTTATCTGGCGTGCTGGGCGATGGCGGCGGTGCTGGCGTATCGAGCTGCAATAGGTGGATCCAGCCGAGCGTGGGCGGCGCTGGGCTTGGTGCTGGGCGTTGGATTCCTCTACAAGTACACGATTCTGTTGCTGCCGTTGGGCCTGGTGCTGTTTATGGTGGCGCATCGCAAGCGGCTGGCTCGGCCGCCCAAACGAGGCGTCTTGGCGTTCTTCGTGGTGTTCTCGATTGCGGTGTTGCCGGTGGTTATCTGGAATGCGCGGGAGGGCTTTCCGACCGTCCGACATCTGCTGGGGCATGTTGGCGTTGCGGGCGGGGACATCCCGGTGATCGAGGGCTGTGAGCATCGCGATGGGGTCATCGGACTGCGAACGCTTGAGTTTGTGGCCATCCAGGCCGGGATCATTGGCCCCGCGTTGGGATTGGCGTTGCTCGGGACGTTGAAGATCTTCGCCAAGCGCGTACGGGCTCGGTCGTTGGGTGTGATGCTCTGTCTTTGGCTTGCGCTGCCGATCCTGGTTTTCTATCTGCTCGTGACGCTTCGGACGGAGGCGGAGGCGAACTGGCCGATCGCGGGATACCTGAGCCTGTTGCCGCTCGCTGCGCGGGCCGGGCTTCGGGGGATGGACAGGCTCTGCAAAATGCGCCGGATCTGGCGGCGAGAGGGGCGGGCGGGTCGCCCGCCGGCGAACCTTCGCCATGTGCTCTGGCACGCGAGCCTGATCATGGGTTTGGTCGCGGGATTCGGGCTTGTCATGCTGGACCCGATCTCTCGGTTGCCGGGGGTTGGGGATGCCGCGAAGCTGGATCGGGTTCGGCGGGCGCCGCGTCTGGCGCAGAACGTGCGCGAGCAACTGGATGCGTTGCGCGCCGAGACCGGGCTCGAGCCCTTCGTGATCGGGAGCCACTACGGGCGGGTGAGCTTGCTCGCGTTCGAGTTGCCGAGGCTGGATGCTGCGGACACCGAGCTTTACTGCGCCTCGGCGGTGCTGCCCTCGTTTCCGGCTGAGGGGATGTGCCCTGGCCGGCGGTCTCAGTATGACATGTGGGCCCAGACGGATTTGACGAATCCTGAGGTGCTTGAGCGGCTGAAGGGCAGGCCTGCGTTGCTCTTGGGGGCGACGAACAAGCAATGGCTGGGTGGGTTTGCGGATGTATCAGAGATACTGGAGGATGGGCGGGAGCAGGATCGGGTGACCTTTATCGGGTATGGGTTTCAGGGGTTTGAGTGAGCGGCGCGCAGAGCCGCTAGCCTTGCAACCATGAGTCAGGGTGCTTTCCAACACGAGCTTCGACGAGACCGCTGGCGGTTGTTCGTGATCTTTGCGATCGTTGCGTTCTTGCTTGCGCTGGCATTGGATGGCGCAGTGTACCGGTGGATTAGCATTGATCGATCCACCGAGGGTGAGCACAGCCCGCTTTGGAAACTCGAGCAGAGCCAGTTCTATCAGTTTGTCCGTCTCGTTGGATTCGTGCCCGCCTGGCTTGCGATTGCGTTTGCTTGCGATCTGGTGCTGCGCAGACGCCGCCCAAGTTGGGATCGTTCTGGCGTGCAGACCCGAGACGATTGGGTCACGCCGGGCATGGTTGTGACCATCGCCGTCACGGGCATTGGCGTCGCATTGCTCAAGGCGCTAATTGGGCGAGAGCGTCCGTTGATACACGACGGCGATTGGTTCTTTAAGCCGTTTTTGCGCGGGTTTACCGATGGGTCGAATCTCTCGACACCCTCAAGCCATGCCGCGATCGCGTTTGTGGGGGCGCTGGTGATCTCTCGCTTGCGCCCGGGGACGGGCGTTATCGCGATTCCGCTTGCGATTGGGTGTGCGTATTCGCGGGTACTGGTCGGAGCGCATTTTCTCAGTGACGTGGTGCTCGGGGCGATCGTGGCGTGGGTGGTCGTGGAGTTGTTCTTGCCGAAGGATCGGTTTGTGCGAGATCGATTGTGAAACTGCTGGATCGCTACATCGCGAAGCAGTTTGCGCTCAACACGCTTGCGTTGCTGGTGATCCTGTGCACGTTCATCGTGGCGGTCGACGCGACGTTGAATATCGATCGGTTCGTGAACGCCGCGGACAAGCTGGCGAGTGATCAGGGGCAGGAGTTGAGTTCGGTTGGGCGGCTCGTGAAGACGAGCTACCTGGTGTTTGACTTGTGGTGGCCGCGGTTGTTGCAGTTGTTCCCCTACCTGCTCGGGTTTGTGATGGTGGGGGGGATGGGTTTCACGTGCACCCAGATGGTGCGGCATCGCGAGTTTGTCGCGATCCTGGCCAGCGGCCAGAGCCTGCGGCGCGTTGCGCGGCCGATCCTGGTGGTGGGGATGGTGCTCGTCTCTGTGCAACTGCTGAGTCAGGAGCTGGTGATCCCGCGGATCGGGCCGCTGCTTACGCGCGATCATGGCGATGCCGGGCGGCGGGTGGCCGACGCAGACGCGATTCCGTTGGCGGCCGATGGGTTTGGCAGGGTCTTCATCGCGGGCAGCTTCAGCGCGAGAGAAGGGTCGATTGGGGACCTGTACATCTGGGAGCGCGATGAGCGGGGGTTGGTGACCCGGCGGATCCATGCCGAGGGGGCGAAGTGGCGCGACGGCGGGTGGGATCTCATAAATGCGTTCGCCGAGCGCGTGAGCGACGATGTCCGGATGCCCAGGCCCAGACCGATCGATCGGATTGAGACCGATTTGGATCCTCGGACAATCACGACCATCCAATACGCGGCGTTCAGCCAGAGCCTGAGCTTCGGCCAGCTCGGGCGGATGCTCGATGGGCTGGATGATGCCAAGGGCGACGTGGAGCAGATCCAGCGTCGCAAGGAGCGGCTGGGGCGGCTTCGTTGGGGGCGATTCAGCATTGCGCTGGCGAATCTGATGGGGCTGTTGATCGCCCTGCCGTACTTTCTGACCCGTGTGCCTCGGAACATGATGTTGGTGTCGATCCGGTGTGCTCCGGTGAGCTTGGGGGCGATCATGGGGGCGATCATCGGCTCGAGTGTGGCGTTCCCGGGGCTGCCGCCGGTGTTGGGCGTGTTCTTGCCCGTGGTGATCTTGTTTCCGATGGCGGCGGGGTTGATGATGCGGGTGCGGAGCTAGATCGCCGGCGTGCGCCAGGGCTCGATCGCATCGGGAGCGAGGCTCGTCGGGTGATCAAGGCCGAGCGTGAGCGAATGGAGCGAGAAGGCGAGAATTTCGTGTGATCGTCCTAGCGGCCGCTCAATCTTGGCTCAGCGCTTGCCGATGATCGCACGCGTGGGACAATGGGTGTGGTTGTGACGCGTTTCGGGGAGAGCCATGGCATCGATTGTCTTCTACTTTGAGGTCCACCAGCCGCACCGGTTGAAGCGGTACACGGTGTTCGACGACCACCCGTTCTACTTCGATGACGAGAAGAACCAGGCGATCTGTGAGAAGGTTGCCAACAAGTGCTATCGCCCGGCGACGAAGCTCATCCTGGACCTGGTGCGCAGGCACGAGGGCAACTTCAAGGTCAGCTTCTCCATCACCGGGACCGTGCTTGATCAGTGGGAGCGGTTCTGCCCGGACGTGCTCGAGACGTTCCAGGAACTGGCCAAGACCGGGTGCTGTGAGTTCTTAGCCGAGACCTACTACCACTCACTGAGTTTTTTGTACTCGCGCGAGGAGTTTCGTCGGCAGATCGATCTGCATACCAAGCGGGTCGAGTCGCTCTTTGGGCAGACGCCGACGGTGTTTCGTGATACCGAGTTGATCTACAACAACGACATTGCCGCCGAGCTTGCGTCGATGACCGACGACGCGGGCAATCCCAGGTTCTACGGCACGCTCTGCGAAGGCGTCGATCGGATCCTGGGGTATCGCTCGCCGAACTATGCGTACGCGCCGCCGGGCGGGTTGGTCGGGCGTGACGGGCGGCCCTTCACATTGCTGCTCAAGAACTATCGCTTGAGTGATGACATCGCGTTTCGGTTTAGCAATCGGGCGTGGGCGGAGTGGCCATTGAGTGCCGAGCGGTTTGCGGGGTGGGTCGATCAGATCAATGGTGATGGGCACCTGTGCAACCTGTTCATGGACTACGAGACGTTCGGCGAGCATCAGTGGGCCGACACGGGGATCTTCAACTTCCTCGAAGCGCTGCCGGCGAAGGTGTTCGATACCAATCCGGGGCAGAATCACTTCAACACGGCGAGCGATGCGATGAAGCAGTTCGCGCCGGTGGGTGAGTACGACGCGCCCAACAGCATCTCCTGGGCGGACACCGAGCGGGACCTGAGCGCCTGGCTTGGCAACGCGATGCAGCACAACGCGATTGAGGCGTTCTATGGGCTTGAGAAGCCGATCCATGAGCGGATCGTCGAGGCCAAGGACACGGGCGATTCCAAGAACCTCGAGACTGCTAGCCATTTGCTCAACGACTGGCGCAAGCTCAGCACGAGCGACCACTACTACTACATGTGCACGAAGTACTGGGCCGACGGCGACGTGCACAAGTACTTCAGCCCCTACGACTCGCCTTATGACGGGTATATCAACTTCATGAACGTGCTGGATGATCTGCGCCGGCGGGTTGGGGTGTAGGCCATAAGTTCGATACTTCGCGTCGGCGTGGTCCGAGACAC
>JAJDDL010000112.1 GCA_029260335.1 Phycisphaerales bacterium
CCGCGGCGATCGCCATCAGCGTCTTCGGCGACGATCTTTCCCGCCTGCGCATCGTCGCCAAGGAGATCGAGACAGAGCTGAAACGGCTGCCGGGGGCGCGCGATGTCAACGCTAATCGCGAGGTGATGATCACGTCGCTCCCCATTCGGTATCGACACGCAGAACTCGCCGCGGCGGGGCTCAGCCCGGCCCAAGCCGCCGAGCAGGTGCGCGAGGCGATCTACGGTGAGGTCGTCGCGAAGGTGAATCAGGGCTTGCGTCAATACGACCTCGTCGTGCGCCTCGCGGCGGATCAACGCCAGTCGGTGGAGCAGGTCAAGAGGCTCCTTCTCCGCGGGCGAAGCGGCGCAACCGTTCGCCTGCACGACGTCGCGGACATCGGGCCCGAGCGATCGAGCAACCTCATCACGCGCGAGAACGCGCAGCGCAAGGCGGTCATTTCGCTCAATGTCGCCGAGGGGGCGAACCTGGGTGATCTCGTCAAGCAGGTGCGCGAGAAGGTCACGCCGATCGTCCAGCGCGCGGGCTACACCGCGGTCTACGGCGGGCAGTTCGAGGCCCAGCAATCTGCGGCCAAGACAATTACGATCGCAGGCCTGGGGGTCGCGGTCGTGATGCTCATGCTCCTGCAAATCTCGACTCGCTCGTTGCGAGCCGCCCTGCTGGTGATGCTCAACATGCCCCTGGCCCTCATCGGCGGCATCGCCGCGATCTACATCACCGAGGGTGGTGGCGCGTTAGGGAACACCCTTGCGCTCATCGGCCTGCAAGGCAGCTACGTGGCCCCGGTCATCTCTATCGCGAGCATGGTCGGGTTCATCACGCTCTTTGGCATCGCGGTCCGCAACGGCATCCTGCTCATCAACCACTACAACCACCTGATGCATGAAGAGGGCGTTCCAATTAAGGAAGCGGTCGTGCAGGGATCCATGGAGCGGCTCGTTCCGATTCTCATGACCGCTCTGTGCGCCGCTCTGGGCCTGCTCCCGCTCGCCCTGGCCGCGGGCCGACCGGGAAGCGAGTTGCTGGCCCCGCTTGCCGTTGTAACGCTCGGCGGATTGCTGACCTCGACGTTTCTCAACCTCGTGGTGGTCCCCGCCGGGTTCTCGCTCGTGTTCGGCGGCTCGAAGCGCCCAAACACCAACTCCGAGAACCTCGTACAACAGAAACCCCGTGCGAAACCCAATGAGGGCTCTGGCACAGAATCCGATTAGACTGTTCGAACTGAAAGGGAAAGCACATGACGAACCTCGACAAGATCCTGATCTCCTCGCTCTGCGCCGGATTGCTCGCCTTGACCGGCTGCAAGGGCGAGGCCGAGTCCCATGACGATGACGATGCCGGAAACTCGCACGCCGAGGGCGACCAGGACAAGGGCTCCGGCGAGCACGCCGACGGCGACAAGGACTCAGACGATCATGGCGCGGACAATGCCGATCACGGCCATGCCGAGGTCTCGATCGGAACCGCAACGGTCGGCGATCTCCAGGTCGAGTGCAAGCAGGGCCACGGCGAGACCGCCTCGGGCAAGGAGATGCACCTAGTGGTCAAACTGCCCCACAACGACGCGGGCGCGACAATCGTGCGAGCCTGGATCGGCACCGAGGATCGCCTCCAATCGCGCGTCGGCATGGGCACCTACGCACCTTCGCATGACGATTACGACGTCCACGTGGCCGCTCCGGATCCCCTGCCCGACGGAGCCCAGTGGTGGATCGAGGTCCAGATGCCCGACGGCACCACCTCGGTGGGTTCCATCGCGTTCCGCTAAGGCCCGAGCTCAGATTCGGAGCCGTTGGAATGGTCCATCCCCGGGGGTGGCGGGCCCATCGACCCGGCGTATACTCTCTGCCACGACGGCCGAGCCATCGTGGA
This sequence comes from Phycisphaerales bacterium, assembly GCA_029260335.1. GTDB lineage: Bacteria > Planctomycetota > Phycisphaerae > Phycisphaerales > UBA1924 > S146-42. The sequence goes on from JAJDDL010000112.1 coordinate 1,876, forward strand.
AACGGGCGATTGGCGCAGTTGGCTAGCGCGCCTCGTTGACATCGAGGAGGTCACAGGTTCGAGTCCTGTATCGCCCACTGATTGCCGCCCGGTGCTGAGCACTGGGCGGCATTTGTTTGCTCACAAGCGCAGGACCCGGATTCGGCATCCTCGGCCGGTTGCGCCTGCGCGTCCATGCAGGCGCGCCCAAGGCTCCAACCTGGCCAGACGGATGATCCTCTGAAACTGGGTCCGCAGATTCGCCGTTGCGTCTCCAGGTCAGTTGAGCGTAGGGGTGACGCTCGCGTCGCGCTCGGTTATCTCGCGACCGCGATGCTCCGCCGACCGCGCGATGCCGCGCAGCATGCCGTTGAACACGAAGTTGTGCATCGGGAGCACGGCGTACCAGTACAGCAGCCCAAGCAATCCCTTTGGCTTGAAGCGAGCGGTCTGAATGAGCCTCGATCGATCGGCATCGAGGGTCTCGATGTCAAACGTCAGCGTCGCCAAGCCTGGGAGCTTCATCTCCGCCCGGAGTTCGAGCGAACGCCCCGACTCGATGCCCGTAACGCGCCAGAAATCCAGCGCCTCCCCGTAACCGACTGTTTCGGGGTCACGCCGACCACGCCGCAGCCCCGGCCCACCGATAAGTCGATCCAAGATCCCGCGCAGCCGCCATAGCCACGAAGCAGCATGGTAACCCTCACCTCCGCCGATTCGACAGGCCGCCGCATGAACCTCAGCGGGCGTGGCGTTCACCTCCATCTCGCGGCGATCCTTGAACACCGTGCCGCCCGCCCAGTCGGGGTCACCAGGAATGGGACCCGCATCTGACCAAGATGTCTCGATGTCGTGGCTATCGAGTTGTCCGAGCGCCTCGGCGATGGACTCACGCAGCGTGAGAAGCTGCTGCGGCATGAGACGTGCGGCCTCGTCGTCTCGGCAGACGACTCGATTGCGCAGTCCCTCGGCCAGCGGACGCGCGATCCGGGAACTCAACGGAGTGACAAGATGAATCCAGAGGGAGCTGAGCCGCGGCGTGAGCACGGGCACCGGTATGACAAGGCGTCGGGGCAGGCCCCGCTCGGTCGCCATCACTCGCATGAGCTTTCGGTAAGCAACGACATCAGGGCCGCCGATATCCAACGTCCTACCGATGGTCTCTGGATTGTCCAAGCATTCACAGAGGTAATGGATCACGTTGCGAACCGCGATCGGTTGATTCTGCGTCGACACCCACTTCGGAGTGACCATTACCGGAAGCCTCTCGACGAGGTACCGAAGAATCTCGAACGAAGCGGAGCCCGAGCCGATGATCATCGCAGCGCGAAGTGCCGTGACGGGCACGGACCCGGTCCGCAGCGTTTCCTCCACCTCACGCCGCGACGTGAGGTGCTCGCTCAGGTGCTCGCCTGTTTCTCCTAGGCCGCCAAGGTAGATGATCTGCTTCAGATTCGCTTGCGCAGCGGCGGCTGCAAAGAGCTGAGCGAGCCGCTCATCTTGATCGCGGTAATCGGAGCCCGCCGCCATCATCGAGTGAACTAGGTAGAACGCGGCATCGCAGCCGACCATTGCTTTGTCGATTGTCTCTTCTTGCGACGCGTCACCCTCGATCACCTCAAGCAGCGGGTC
>JAJDDL010000113.1 GCA_029260335.1 Phycisphaerales bacterium
GCGAGCTTTGCGAACAACTGCTTGCTCGCGCGTCGATTGGTCGAGCGAGGCGTCCGTTTTGTCCAACTCTTCGATTGGGGCTGGGATACCCACGGCACCAACCCGTCCGACGACATCATCACACAACTGCCGAAGAAGTGCATGCAGACCGATCGGCCCGCGACGGCGCTCGTGAAGGATCTCAAACGACGTGGCTTGCTCGATGAGACTCTCATCGTCTGGTCGGGCGAGTTCGGCCGCACGTGCATGAACGAGGAACGCAACGGCTCGAAGTACTTGGGCCGGGATCATCACCCGCACTGCTATTCGATCTGGATGGCCGGTGGCGGGATCAAGCCGGGCCACGTCCACGGCGAGACCAACGAACTCGGCTCACGCATCGACTCCGGCGCCGTCCACGTGCATGACCTGCAAGCGACCATCCTCCACGCCCTGGGCGTGAACCACGAGCAGTTGACCTACAAGTTCCAGGGCCGAGATTTCAGGCTCACCGACGTCGCCGGGCGTGTTATGCACGATCTGCTCGCCTAACGGTGCGGTAGTCTGAGGAGGCCTTGCGACGAAGGCCACGCCGCGCGGAGCAGAGTTAAAACAGCCCGGCCGCGACCGCAAGTGACGCAAACCCACCGACCGCGTGCAGCAGCCCTACGCCGAGGAAGATGCCGACGGCAATCCGCCATTGCATGCGCTGTGATCGCCGTTGAAAGACCTTGCGATCGCGTACGAGGCTAAAGAGCCCCGCGCCGCTCAGGATCGCAAGAAACGCCAGGCACATGCCGACGAGCGTGATTGCAGGCGGTGGGGCGGTCCCTGAGATGAGCAGGACCCCGCCAAACAAGATGAGCGTGACAACATCAAAGCCCAACGCCATCGCAAAGCTCGAGGTGGCCAGTGTCCAAGCGCCGTGCTGGAGATTGGGGCTCGTGATCGAGAGTGTCACAGGCGAGGCGCACTCCGGGCACGCGTTACTCTGCGCATCGCGCAGGTTGTACGAGCAGATGGGGCAGGGTGCATCCCGACCAGAGAGCCAGGAGATGACTTCGCGTTGATCGCCAGTCGCCGAGGCCGCCGGCACATCGCTGGCTTCGCCTGGCTCTGCAGCATTGCTCATCGGATGAATCGCATCCGTCCAAAGTCCGGCACCGGGATCTTGCCCCGCCACTGGAGCGAGGGGAAGTAGACGAAGAACGCCTTGCCGATGAGCAGCTCACGCGGCACGATGCCCGGCGATTGCAACTCGAACTCAGCCTCTACCCACGGGTCGATCGTGCTCATGAGCCTGGAGTCCTGGCTCTTGGCGCTGTTGTCACCGCAGACAAAGAACTCGTCGGGCCCGAGCGTGACCACCTTGGATGGGTGTGTCGCTCTGGAAGGCAGGCCTTCGACCGGCACGCGGCGCCCGGCATACACCGCCGGCTGATAGAACAGATCTCGCCAGATCCCTGCGCGGTGGACGGTCAGAGCCGATCCCTCGAACGACCAGCCGAGCTGCGCCCTCGTGTACTGCTGTGCATCGTTCAAGACCGTGGGCTTCTGCAGGATCTCGACCATGCCCAGTCCCGTCGCATACGACACGCGCTGCGCCGGATTCCAGTCATACGCCCCCGCCTCGGCACCGCCCGCAACGCGCTTGCCATCGAGAAACAGATATAGCGCCTGATCGACGTGCCAGAACTCGATCGTCGTGATAGTGGAGGGGTCAATCGCAAGTGAGACCGCTTGGCGATCGAGTTCCGTCCAAGCGGCTCCATCCTGATCGGCACGCATCTCAAGCAATGCTTCATCGCCGCTTACTCTCGCGCGGAACACATGCCCCCGCGTGCGCAGGGTCGCCGAGGCGGTCAGCCCCTCGCCATCGGGGCGCAAAGCGACCAATGTCCGGATGTCCGAGCAAGGAAGGACCGCGGTCTGGTCTCCGGTATTCATGGGGCCGAAGGCGAGGCGCGGCGGCTCCTGCGGCTTGTCGTTGTAGTGCACATAGTCGGTGATGGGCCAACGCTCGCTATCCCAAACCAGACGCGAGGATGCGGCCGAGTCCTGGCGATACACCCCGTCGCCTGAAAAATCCCAGCCATCGCCCAGCCAAGGGGAGGTGAACGGGTTCGGCGGATTCAACGGCGTGAACCGGCTATCGAAAACCGGGTACCACAGGTCCCGCTGCACGCGTTCATCCTTTCGGCCGATCCTCCAGCCTTCGCCCTCCCACGGATTGGGTCCGTTGGCCAGCTCCGCCGGACGCGTGAAGACATCGCCATCGACCAGCGCGATCTGCTCGCTCGGCAAACCGATCAATCGCTTGATGTAGTTCTCATACGGATTGGTGGGGTTCTTAAAGACCACCACGTCAAAGCGATTCGGATTGAAGACCTGGTAGAGGTATTTCAGAACGAAGATGCGATCGCCGCTCCGCCTGGGCACATCGCCTCGGGTGAGTTGCAATGGCTGGATGCCGCCGTCAAGCGGTGAACCGGTCCCCGGCACATCGACTTTGACCGCGCCCTTATCCGCTCGACCCTGGGTCTTCATCGGCACGCTGTCGTTGGGAAACTCCATGTAGTCTTTGGGGCCCACCGACCAGTTCTCACCGGTCTCGGGCGCCTGAAACCGCACGTGCATCCCAAGCAAGGTTGGGGCCATCGAACCCGTGGGGATCACGAAGCCCTCGACGACAAAGCCGCGAAAGGCCAGCGCCATCGCGAACGCGATCGTCAGGCTCGTGAAGATCTCTTTGAGTCCGCCCTCGGGCTTTTCTTGTTCAGCCATTGCGCAAGGGTACGCGCCGGGGCTGGGTCGTGTTCAATACGCCTACGCGGGCGGCCCGCCGGAGTCCCCTGAGCCGCTCGATCCGCCGGATGAGTTGCCTCCGGAACCACCACCACCCGAATCGCCACCGGAATTGCCGCCCGACCCGCCGCCGGGGCCGCGCCGCCGGCGTCTGCGCCTGCGTTTGCGTCGGGCCGCCGCGGGTGTTTCAGACCCAGGGCCACCCTGCGGCGCATCGCCCTTGCCTTCGGGCGCAGGCCCGCGAGTTGGCTGATCGCTCTGGGTCGATGGCCGAGGATTCTGCGGCGACTCGGCCTGGGGTTGTGCGCCGGCCTGTTCGCCCTGGGCGGTCCCACTCTTGCGTCTTCTCCGCCTGCGCTTCTTGGCCCTGGGTGCTTCCTCGGTCTGCGGAAGATCCGCCAGTTCGGCTTGCCTCTGCGCACGCTCGGCTTGGGCCTTCTCTCTCGCCGCGTCCTCGGCGGTCCGGCCGGTGGGCTCGGTCAACTCCTCCACCGGCACCGCGACCCGCTGCCTTGTGCCATCCAGCTCCACCAGCACCAGTTGGGTCAGGATCTGGGTATCGACCACGATGCCATCGCCATCGGGCGTGCCCACGAGCTTTTTGCGTTTCGGCAGCCGCTTGCGGAGCGTCTCGTAGGTCTCGTCTTCATAGCGCAGACAGCACATAAGCCTGCCGCATCGCCCGGAGATC
>JAJDDL010000114.1 GCA_029260335.1 Phycisphaerales bacterium
CGGCTGCGCCGTCGAACCGCCCGGGGCAGGCTTCTTCGTCTGGGCCAAGTGCCCGCCTGGCGTCGACTCGATGGCCTTTGCATCACGCTGCCTGGACGAAGCGGGCGTCGTGCTAATCCCCGGCGCCGGCTTCAGCGCACACACCGGCGACTGGTTCCGCGCCGCCCTGACAGTCGAAGTCGATCGCATTGAGGAGGCGGTCGATCGCCTGGCGCGCCTCGGGCGCTGACCCGCGTTCATAGAACAAGCACCCAAGGATCCTCATCCCGGGGGGTTCGGCGCACCATCCCGTGGTGTCACGTCAGCCCATTACGGCGTTGCGTGCGCAAAGTTCTTCCCGACCTGGTCCCAGTTGACGACGTTCCAGAACGCCGCGATGTAGTCAGGTCGGCGGTTCTGATAGTTCAGGTAGTACGCATGCTCCCAGACGTCGAGCCCGAGTACCGGCTTGTGGCCCGAGCCCATGCCGCCCATCGTCGGGGGCAGCGCCGGGTGGTCCTGGTTCGCGGTGGAATACACATGGAGCTTCTTGTCCGGATTGACGCAAAGCCACGCCCAACCCGATCCGAAGCGGTTCGCAGCCGCCGCAGCGAACTCGTTCTTGAAACTCTCCACCCCACCAAGATCGCGTTGGATGGCCTCGGCGAGGGCTCCTGTCGGTTCACCGCCACCATTGGGCGACATGCTCTTCCAGAACATCTGGTGGTTGGCGTGGCCGCCGGCGTTGTTCCGGACCGCCCCTCGCCTGTCTTCGGGGACCTCTTCAATCCGCTTCAAGACACAAACGGGACATGTCTCGTCGGCCAGCGCAGTGCCCTCCAAGGCGGTATTGGCCTTGGCGACGTACGCGGCATGGTGCTTGCCGTGATGGATTTCCATCGTCCGAGCGTCAATGTGGGGCTCGAGGGCGTCAAATGCGTAGGACAGTTCGGGGAGGGTGAAGGCCATCCTGATTCCTCTCATCTGGCGAGTCTTGGTCTTAGAGCTAGTCTTCCGGCCGGGCGGAAAAACACTGCTACATTACAAACAATATGCGAATAAAACACTGTTTTGGGGCAGTTTGATCCCGTGTGAATCCCGGTGACTTGCGTTTCCGAACAAGTCACGGTAAAGTGGGGATCTCGTTGTACGCCCGTTTGAGAGAATTCCCTTCCGGGCTGTGTTGGACTATATCGGACCCATTTGAGCAGTCAAATCGATCCCGGACGATCGGGGATCGACGACCAAGGGCTGTCAGAGGGCGGTGTAGGCAGGTGGTGGTGGTGAAATATTAGGGTCTTTGGGGCATTGGAAGCACGACGGAGCCTCGTGGGAAGGCAGGTCGGAGTCTTTTCTAGAACAGTTCCAAGATGCAGAACCCCAGCGGGGGCATGGGCGTATAAAGCCGTGGGAGACGGTTCCGCCTCAGCGTCGATGAAAAGACGATGCGAAGACTCCCATTCCTTGCGGGTGGTAAAACAGGCGGATCGGTAGACAGAGAGGGATGGCGAGAATCCCCGCACGCCGCGGGGCATGGTAATCTCGGCTCGTAACTTGCCAACGAGCAATTAGAAGATCTGGTGGCCAGGACGGGCCGCCTTGCAAAAGAAAGGTCTCGGTCGAGATGGTCATGGCCAACACCGAGCGGAACATCCCGATGCCCCTGGATCAGACCGCGGTTCGCGGTCGACGTATCGGGGGCAACGTCACCAAGGCTGGCGCCTCCGGCGGTCGCAGTGATGGGCAGCGTGCTGTCCGTCGCCGGCTGAGCCGAGAGGATCAGCGGATTCTGGACCACCTGCTGGAGCACCCGCAGGACTACATCGACAGCGAAGAGTTTTATCGTGAGGGTGCCGAGAATCGCATCTACGAGGAAGCTCCGGACGTCGCCAAGCCCGACACCACGTGGTATCACCCGGTAATGGACGATCTTTCCGGCTCGCGCACGACGCGGACTGTGAAGAGCGCCCAACAGGTGATTCTCACCGGTGCCGAGGAGCGCGTGCTGTTCTTGCAGTTCAACTATGCCCGGCACGTGGTGAACAACATCCAGAAGGAAGTCTGGGCAAGCCCGACGCGTCAGCCGACGCCCGAGCAGGCTGAGCGGATTCTGTACTGGTATCGCCGGGCCGATCGCATCCGCGAGCAGATCGCCGAGACCAACCTCGCGTTGGTGCTGGCGATGGCCAAGCGGACGCGGATGAGCGAGGTGGACTTTGCAGACCTCGTGAGCGAGGGCAATATGGCCTTGCTCCGCGCGGTCGATAAGTTCGACGCTGGCCGTGGGTTCAAGTTCAGCACCTACGCCTGCCGGGCGATCCTCAAGGCGTTCAGCCGCCAGGGGATGAAGCTCAGCAAGTATCGCCAGCGATTCCCGACCGACTTTGACCCGAAGCTCGAGAAGTCCAACCACCTGGAGAACAAGCGGGCGGACTTCGAGAAGGACGCGGCCGACGAGGTTCGGCGGATCGTCATCGAAAACGAGGCGGATCTGACCGCTGTCGAGCGGACGGTGATCGAGCACCGCTTCAATCTGCGGGATGACGACGAGCCCCAGGCCAGCGAGAAGCCCATGACCCTGGAACAGGTCGGGCAGATCATCGGCGTGACCAAGGAGCGTGTGCGTCAGATCCAGAACAAGGCGATGGAGAAGATCCGCGTCAAGCTGGAGGCGAGCTTCCTGGGCACTCAGGCCGAGGAGCCCGAGACCGCCGAGGCCGAGCAGGCGAGTTCGTGAGCTGATCGAACTCGTGAGCTGATTGAGTGAGACCCCTGGGGGCCCGGCAACTGCCGGGCCCTTTTTCGTTCAGGACCGGGCAGGACCGGGTCTGAATCTCGCCCGAAAGGGCCATTCTCGGTCGTCGCAGGAACAGCGGGGCGCAGAACGTCGAATCGGCCCCTGGTGGGATTCCGTTCTGCGCGATAGGGCCCTTCCGTCTGGAAGGGGGACTCCGCATCCGCCCGGTCCTAGTGTTGGGACCGGTCCCGATCGCGTCGTGGCGGCATCCTTCCTTAGGCGGGACCGAATGATCCTCGAAGAGGCAAAGTCGATGAGTGTGACAACAGATACCCAGACCGAGGCGAGCCCCACCGGGCATGTGTCCTTGGATCCCGATCGGAAGCACGATCCGCACGAGACGCGGTTTGGTGACTTCCTGAAGGCGACGATCAAGTTCGAGGCCTCGGACCTTCTGATGAAGACCGGACGCCCGCCGGCGCTGCGTATCCGTGGCGCGCTCAAGCCCATGGACACGCCGCCGATCACGGCCGACGAGTTCATGCAGATCACGCGCCACATCCTCACCGAGGAGCAGTTCGCCGATTTGCACAAGTTTGGCTCGGTCGACTTCGCGTATGACTACGACGACCGGAACCGCTTTCGCGTCAACCTCTTCCAGGCTCGCGGCAAGCTGTCGGTGGCTGCTCGGCGAATCACTGCCAACATTCTGCCCTTCGAGGGCTTGCACCTGCCTCCGATCATGTCCGATGTCGCGTTGCAGCCCCAGGGCCTGGTGCTGCTCTGCGGCGTGACCGGCTCGGGCAAGAGCACGACCATCGCCTCCATGCTCGACTTCGTCAATGCCCGCAAACCGGTGCACATCCTCACGATCGAGGACCCGATCGAGTACATCTTCGAGGATCGCAAGGCGACGATCAATCAGCGCGAGATCGGCATCGACTGTTTGGACTTCAAGATCGCGCTGCGCGCGTTGGTGCGAGAGAATCCGGACATCGTGCTGATCGGCGAGATGCGTGACGCCGAGACCTTCGAGGCCGCCCTTGTTGCCGCCGAGACCGGTCACCTCGTTTACGGAACCATCCACGCGTCGAGCACGACGCAGACCTTCAGCCGAATCTACGGCTTGTTCCCTCAGGAAGACCTCGAGGAAATCCGCAAGGTGCTCGCGTACCAGATGCGGGCGTTCGTGTATCAGAAGCTTCTGCCGACGCTGCACGAGGACATCCACCGGATCCCGGCGTTGGAGATCCTGATCAACAACACGGTTGTCCAGAAGCACATTCTCGATGGCCGAGAGGGCGAGCTCCGCGAGTATCTGAACTCGGTGGAGGCCCGGCAGACAGGCATGATCGACTTCAATCAGTCGCTCGTGAAGCTGGTGGAGTCCGAGTACATCCACATGCGGGTTGCGATGGAGTCTTCGCCGAACGCCGACGACCTGAAGATGAAGCTCAAGAAGCTCGGGTAGGCCTCAAGATTCCGGGTATGGTGACGAGGGACGCGAGGGCATCTCTCAGGTATCTGATCAGAGAAGGAAAAGGAAGCTACAGCCGTGATGACACCGCTCGAATCTCTGGGGGGGATGCTTGGTGCGGGGTTCACGCTCGTATCCTGGTGGAAAGCCCTGCTCTTCATGCCCCCGTTCCTGGCCTGGGCTTGGCTGATCTCTACCGTGTACGACAAGCACGCGGTCCGATTTCACCTCTCGCGCGAAAAATGGAATGCCGGTCACCTGAGTGCGGGTGTGGCGGCGGTGCTCATCGGTATGTTCCTGCCCGCATTGATCGGGCTCGAGGGCATCGCCGGGTTCATCGTGGGCTGGATCGCCATGATCCTGGTCCTGTTTGGTGACGTGATTTCCTATCCCATGGTCGCAAACAAGGACCCGAGGGTGCCCGAGGAGTTCCGAGTTCGGCTCAACATGGACAGCTTCAAGGAGGCTCGCGAGGTCAAGGCCGCGGCCAAGCTCGCGGGTACCGCCGAGCTATCGATCCGCAAGCCCAACAAGAAGCTGGTCACGGTCCCCGCAAGGGACGATCCGGAGTTCGCGACCCGCGTTGCCGCCGAGCAACTCGTGCTCAAGGCGATGGAGATCCGCGCAAGCCAGCTGGAGATCTTGCCCGCGTCTCGCGATGGCGCTTACGCGATCCGATACATCGTCGACGGCATGCCCCAGCCAGGCGAGACCTACGCACCACAGGACGCGGCTCCGATTGTCGAGTTTTGGCGCGGCGCAGCAGGCATGGACCTGACCGATCGACGCAAGCAGCAGACCGGCATGATGAGCATCGGCAAGGATGATCACGACACCGCCGTCCGCGTGACCGCGATCGGCGGCTCCGGCGGGCTGAAGATCACAATGAAGTTCGATCCCGCTCTGTCGGTCCGCAGAAACGCCGACAACCTCGGGTTGCTCGACTCGCAGCGTGCGGCGTTGGACGCGCTCGTGAACGAGCAGAAGGGCGGCCTCGTGTTGCTCGCGTCGCCTCCGGGCCAGGGCCGTACGACGACGCTCTACACGATCTTGAAGATGCACGACGCATACACCAAGAACGTGCAGACTCTCGAACTGGAAACCGAGGACGGCATCGAGGGTGCACGCCAGAACGTGTTCGACCGATTTGCCGAGGACCAGGACTTTGCCAAGAACCTGCGATCGATCCTCCGGCGCGATCCCGACGTCGTGGGCGTCGCGGAACTGCCCGACAAGGACACCGCCCAAGAGACAACGCGCGGCGATCTGCCCAACGCTCGGGTGTATATCTCGCTCCGGGCCGCGGACGCGATGGCCGCGGTGCAAGTGTGGGTCAAGGCCGTAGGGGACCTGGAGTCCGCCTCTGCGAACCTCACGGGCCTGATTGGCAATCGCCTGGTCCGCAAGCTCTGTGACAACTGCCGAGTGGCCTACCAGCCAAGCCCGGACTTGCTCAAGAAGCTTGGGTTGCCGGCAGACAGGGTCCAGCAGCTGTTCAAGAAGGGCGGACAGGTCCTGATCAAGAACAAGCCGGAGGTATGTCCGGTGTGCAATGGCCTGGGCTATGCAGGCCAGGAAGGCGTCTTCGAGGTCTATCCGATCGGCGCCGAGGAGCGCGAGATGCTCAAGGCCGGCAATCTCCAGGGACTGCGGGCGGAACTGCGCAAGAAGAAGCACGTCACAATTCAACAGGCGGCACTGCGCAAGGCCGTCGAAGGTATCACCAGTATCGAAGAGGTCCTGCGCGTCACCGCGGGCGAGGAAGCCAAGAAGAAGCCAACACCCACGCAAGAGCCGGCACCGAGCGGCGCGTGAGCAAGCACGATTCGGTATTAGCAAAGCTCTCTCGTCCGGTCGCCCGGCATGAGAGTGAGAGGTACGTGTCATGATTATGAGCATTCTGGCGATCGTGTTGGTCGCCGCCGTTGCGTACATCTGGGTCATGGGTGGCTTCTTCAACGCGGCCATCCACATGCTCTGCGTGCTGGTGGCCGGTGCGATCGCCTTCGCGTTCTGGGAGCCGATCGCCTATCTGCTCCTCGAGAAGGTCGCGGGCAATCAAGGGTTCTTAAGCTTCCTGCCGGGCATGGCCTGGGGAATCGCTCTTGTCCTGCCCTTCTGCGTATCGCTCGCGCTGCTCCGGCTCGTGACCAACAAGGCCATCAAGGCAAGTGTCACGGTGGACAACTTCACCAACAGAATCGGCGGCGGCGTGTGCGGGCTGGTCTCGGGCATCGTCACAAGCGGCATCGTGATGATCTCCTATGGCGGACTCTGGGGCCCAACGCAGAATGCGTACACCTTCCAGAGGCTCTCGTGGGATGCGAATGGCAGGCTCCTCTCTTCCGAGAAGCTCCTTTTTCCCGTGGATGACATCGTTGCCAAGGCCTACGGCTTGATGAGCGACACAACACTCTCCACCGAGTATTCACTCGCTCGGATGTATCCCAATCTGGCCGATGTGCCCTCGTCCATGCGTCAATCGCTCTTTGACGGCAAGGGCCGTCCGACCATGGCTCCCAAGGACTTCGATGTGCTTGGTGGGTACGTGATCGGGGCAGACGAACAGTTCCAATCCGCGCTGGACTCCCCCGCTTCGGTGAAAGCGGCGATCTCTTCTTCTACAGCGCCATTCAAGCCCGTGACCGATGTCAACGGCGAACAACTGGATGTGCCGGGCAACTACATTGTCGGATACGCGATGAGCTTTGCGTCCAGCGCTCGCGAGCGAGGCTCCTCCCAGGTGGTGTTTGGGGCGGCCCAACTCCGTCTGGTGTGCGAGGACGTCGAGGGCAACTCCCGGGAGGTATATCCGTTCGCGTTTATCACGAGGGCCGATCAGAACGACGTGGCGTATTTGCGCTTCGATTTCGTTGAGGGTGACTTCCCGGCAACGTACCAGGAAGCCAATCCCAAGATGGGCTTTGAGTTCTTTGTCCCCGGCGGGTACAAGCCGCGCTGGCTCTACGTGAAGAATACCCGCGTGGATGTCGGCCCCGATAGCAGCGGCGTTGGATACGAGATGCTCACCGCCGCCCAGCGAGCCACTCGCCTGAACGACAAATCGCTCGTCGAAATGACCAAGGTGACGTTCGATGAGTCCGAGGCGATTGCGGTTCGCACCAATGGCGGAAACCTGCGGAACATCGGCATCAACGTCGCCAAGTTCCTCCCCCTGGGCATGATCATCCAGGACGGGAATCAGGGAGCGTTGACGACCAATGATCAGAATAAAATCGTCGTCGGCACGAATACCTTCGACAGAGAAGCTCTTAGCAAGCGCGGCTTGGACAAGGCCCTCCAGGTCAAGGAGTATGACCTCGCGAGGTTCAGCGCGTTGGTCCACATTCAGGTGACTGACGACAATCGTGTGACGTCCCCGGCGGTCAACTTGACCGAGCCCCCTCTCATCAGCGCCCCGTCAGATGAGCCGATCTTCCTCGTCGATAGCGAGGGCTATTCCTTCGCGTGCATCGGTTATGCCTACAGGGACCGCACGATCGCCGAGATCCGCTATACCCGAAGCGATGTGCTGACCGGCTTGGAGGAACTGCCAAGCGTGCCGAGCAAGTCTCGCCGCGATCAGGAAATCGTGCTCACGTTCGAGGTGCAAAATGGCCGCGAAATCGCGGGACTCGCGATCGGCGACAAGATGTACGTGAAGTTCGACCCGCCGATTGTGATCCAGTCGCGCTAAGCCGGGACCTGAGCGAAACCCACGACCCTCGGTCTTCGGATAGCATGGTGCTATGCGCATGCCTTGGTCCAAGATCTATCGCGCGTTCCCCGAACTCGATGCCTTCACCGACGATCAGTGCTCGCGATTCGTGTATTGGGCAAAGTCGAGAAACGGCGTCCGCCTCACCTTGATCCCGGCAGTGGCGGCGGTCGCTTGGGCGGCCATGGTCTTCTTCGTGGCAAGCTTGGTCTTTGAAGTTCTGCCGCGAGGCACTCGCCATGACGGGCTGTTCAACACCGCGCTGCTCCTGACAATCCTCGCCCTGGCATGGTCGATCGGCGTGGCCCTGATCGCTCGCGATCTCCTGCTCATCCGCGTGATCCGCGAGCGAGTCCGCGGCGGCCGATGCCCCGAGTGCCGGTTCAGCCTGCTCGGCCTTCCCATCCTGGGCGGCACCCTGGTCTGCCCCGAATGCGGCACAAACATGACGCTGCACGAGCTCGGCTTGACACACCACGATCTGCTCGACGAAAATGACTAGTGCGCATCCCATTCACCAAGCCTTACCGAGCATTCCAGGAGTTTGACGGCGTGAGCCGCGAGGAATGCGAACGCCACCTGAGGCGCGCCGTCACCTCAATTGGCTGGCTCGCCTACGCCATGCTTGGGGCCGGGTTGTTCGGCGCTGTTGCGGGGGCCGGCGCGTTGGTGTTGTTCTATCAAACCTCGCCCGAGTGGCAGGATCGGCTCGCGCGGTCTGAATCCGCCCAGACCTCGGCGCTCATAGTGGGCGTGACGGTTCTCGTGCTCGCGGCCGCTCTCAGCGCATTGCTCATGCGAGACCTAGTGATCTACCTAGGCATCAAACGCGAGATCTTCCGTGCGCGCTGTCCCAAGTGCAAACAGAGCCTGCTCGGCGTCCCCGTGCACGCGCCCCATTCTGGAGGCCAGCCAATCCCGGGCGACGCGTGGGTCCGGTGTCCGGAGTGCGGCAAACGCCACAATCTGATGAAGATCGGGCTGACGCCGCGCGAACTGATTCCGTTCGAGTTTCGCGAGCCGAGCCCAGACCTAGCTAGAAAGCGAGGCGATTGGTTCGGGCGCGAGTTTCGAGACGAGGATGAGTCCTACGACGGGTGGTAGAGGCGTTTCTCATCCGCCGCCGCGACCGCGACCGCCGCCAGCTCCCCTGCCCCGACCGCCTCCTGCAGCCCCTTCATCCTCATCGTGATCCTCTTCATGCCGGGGCTGGAACATGTCGTGGCCCCTTTTCTCGATCTCGGAGATGCGGCCGATCGACTCTTCGGCGGCTTCTCGATCGCCTTCGAGCAGAGCCATTTCCAGATTGATCGTTTCCTTCAGCACCCTGAGCAGGTCCATGCGCAGGGCGACATCGAGCTTGTCGTCGGAGTTGAACTTCTCCTGGGCCTGCTCCGAGCGTGGCGCGGTGCTGGTCGCGCCCTTGGCCGCGATCAGCGATTGCTGGAGCATCTGCACATTCTGCAGATCACGTTGCCTGCTCTCAGCGCTGAGTTCTGAGCGACGCAGGCCGCCCATGCCGCGTCCGGCGAGTCGCATGGCGCCTTCGAAGTTGGGCTGAGCTCGCGTCGCGCCGGGTTCACGCTCTGCGGGTTGGCCCGCACCTGCGCCGCGCTCGCCGCGCTGGGCCATGACCGCCATCAGCTCTTTGGTGTCCAGCGCGCCGTCGCCATTGGCATCGCCACTCTCAAAGAACCGGGCGGCGAGTTGCTCGGGCAGTTCATCGCGTTGGAGTTTGCCGTCGCCATTGGCATCGCGTTCCATCATCCGCTCGACGAACTGAGCCGGATCGCGTTGGCCGGGCTGCCCGCCGCGTTGCCCTGGCTGTCCCGCCCGCTGGCCCGGCTGTCCGGGTCGCTCGGGCTGGGAAAGTGCGAGGGCCCCGCCCGAGAGGGCGAGAAGTGTGACAGCGGTCGTGAGCTTGCGATGCATGGTGTTCCTCTCCGGTTTGCGCGCACGGATCCACCGCGCGCACTGAAGCCGATAAACGTGGGGTACCTGGTTCTATTGCACGGGGCCTCAAGGGCGAGCACTAGCGAGGCTTTAGGTAGTATTCCTTGCCGCCCCATCGCACCGGCTCTTTTCTGGCCAGATCGCGCCCGGCTTCAATCATAATTCTCGATGCTAAGAACGCACCGACCGGGTAGAGCAAGATGGCAAGGAGAGGAAAGCCACCTTTGCCGTAGATGAACCAGAGATTCCCGATCCAGACCACCATGGAGAGCCCCGCAAGCGATCCACCTAAGCCGCGAAACCAGTTCGGTTCAATCGGCATGAAGATCGCGAGCAGGATCGCCGCGAGGGTGAACAAGGGCATCACGATCGAGACTCCTCGAATACGCCACGCGTGCTTGAACAGACGCGAGACCTTGAACTTGGCGCAGTCGATGTAGATCCGCTTCCATCCGACACGAAACGCTTCCCAGGAGTCATACATCCGGACGGTGAGCAGCCCGTCGGCGAGCAACACGCCCGCGGGGATTTTCTCGCGGTCGACGATGCGCGCCAACGCCATGTCCTCGAGCACCGCCTCGTTGACCGCTTCGTGTCCGCCGATCTTCTCATACGCGTCGCGGCTGAACATGATGAACTGACCGTTGGCAAACGCCCGCCGGCGTTCCAGCCGGTTGGCCTTCATCAGCGGGTACTGGTACATCAGCTCGATGCCGCAGGCCGGCTGCACAAGCCACTCAAACCAGTGCGTGCAGGAGAGATTGCTCCAGAGGCTGAGCATGCCCAGCCCGCGATGGCGGAGCAGCGCGGTGGTTGCCCGTACAAGAGATTGATCAAAGATCGTGTCCGCGTCGGTGAAGAGGTA
>JAJDDL010000115.1 GCA_029260335.1 Phycisphaerales bacterium
GGGCACGGTCATGCTCGAATCCCCGACGAGGACGACCATCCCGCTCTGGTGGTATCGGCCGGTGCGGATGACTGGTGATGGCAAGGCGGTTCTGGTGGAGCACATGGGTTCGGGCGATGTAGCCTCGATCGCTGGCAGTGACGGATTCGTGCAGTTGTCACCCAATGCCACAGAACCCGGGCCATGGCCCTTCTGGGCGTGGCAGACCTGAGGTAGGATGTGTCTATGGGATCTTCTGATCAACAACTGAGTCACATCGACGCCTCGGGGCGGGCGCGGATGGTGGATGTGGGTGATAAGGACGTGAGTGATCGGCTTGCGATCGCCGAGGGCTTCGTGCGCGTGTCGGGCGAGCTTGCCCAGGCGATCCGGGACAACTCGCTTGCCAAGGGCGATCTAATCTCGACGGCTCGGCTCGCAGGCGTGATGGCGGCTAAGCGGACGGGCGAGCTCGTTCCGTTGTGCCACCCGTTGCCGATCGATCACGCGGATGTGGAGATCACGTTGCAGGACAATCGCGTGCACATTGTGGCGCGCGTGCGAACGCGGGCGAGGACGGGCGTCGAGATGGAGGCGCTGACCGCGGTCTCCGTCGCGGGCCTGACCGTGATCGACATGGGCAAGGCCCTGGATAAGGGCATGACGATCGAGGGTGTGCGCGTGATCGAGAAGAAGGGCGGGCGCAGCGGGCATTATGTTGCGTCAGGCGTGGAGCCCACCTCGTGAGCGGCGAGTGCCCGAAGATCGCGATTCTGACGGTGAGCGATCGAGGGGCGGCGGGTGAAGCCGAGGATGGATCCGGGCCTGCGCTTGTGGAACTGGTGGAACGCGTTGGCTTGGGTAAGGTTTGCGCCACCAAGGTTGTTTCGGATGAGATTGACGCCATCCGCGGATTCGTGCGGGACTGGTCGAGGGGTGATGACTCGGCGGCATTGATTCTGACGACCGGCGGCACCGGTTTGGCACCTCGCGACAACACACCCGAAGCGGTTTCGGCATTATTCACCAAGCCCGCTCCGAACCTGATGGAACTCGCTCGGCTGCGGTGCTTCGAGAAGACGCCATTAACCTATCTCTCGCGGGGTGTCGCGGGCGTGGTGGATCGCACGTTGGTCATCACGCTGCCGGGATCGCCCAAGGGCGCGGTGGAGCAGTTGGAGGCGATTCTGGACATCTTGCCGCACGCGATGGAGACTGCGCGGGACGGCGGCCAGCGGCTGCATCCGCCGCGTGTGTAGGGCCTGGACTATCTGGTAAGCATGAACGCATCACATCCCCAAATCGATCAAGCCTGGCTTGCGAGAGTCACGCCCGTGGTGCTAGTCGGAGGCAAGAGCAGACGATTTGGGCGCGACAAGCTCCAGGAGCAAGTTGGCGACGATGGCGCTCTTGTCGACAGATCCGTGCACGCGCTGCGCACGGTGTTTGGGAAGCGAGTGATGGCGGTCGGGGCGTGCGATAGTCGGGTGCGCGAGCGATTCGACGGCGAACTTGCCGATCCGTATCCGGGCCTGGGGCCCATGGGCGGAATCCTGGCGGCACTTGAGTCTGCGGATGGAGATGTGTTTGTCCTGGCAGGGGACTTGGTTGGTGTCACGCCTGAGTGTGTCCATGCCGTCTTGCGCCTGGCCAACAAGGACGCGAGCGCTGACGCCGTGATCGCGACGACCGAGCGAGATCATCCCACGTTCGGTCTTTACCGAAGGAGCGTCCTGGATGTCTTGCGCGACAGAGTGGCAAACAAGCAACTGGCTATGCGTCGCGCGTTGAGTGATTGCAAGACATTGCGAGTTGCCATTGATCCTGGGTGCGCGGAGAACGTGAATAGGCCCGAGGACCTGCGCTCAAAGTAGAGAGTTTGGAAGACTCGCTCATACTACGGCACCGATTACCGGATAGAAAGCATCTGCCTGTACGTGGGGATCGGCCACAGATCCGCGGCGGTCCGATCCTCGATCGCGTCGCCTATCGCACGAAGGGCGTCCATCGCGGGCACGACGTTGTCGCGCATCGCGCGGGCGAACGCCACGGGGCTTTCATCCTCAACTTCCACCTGCTGCTCAAGAGCGGTGGTCGCCGAGCGGAACGAGTCCACCATCCCGGCGTACTCTGACAGGGCCCTCGCGATGTCGGCGTTATCTACCCCGGCGTTCTTGGTCGCGGTGACCGCGTCGGCGAGTTCACGCTGCTGGCGGATCGCCGCCGGCAGGATCATGGTCCGCGCGATCTGGATCATCTGATCGGCTTCGATCCGAAGCTGGACCGCGAACTTTTCTAAGAAGATGTTGTGTCGGCTTTCGATCTCGGGCTTGGTCAGCACGCGGTAGGTGCCGAACACCTCGATGCACGCCGGGCTCATCAGCCGCTCGATAGCGCTCACCGAATCGGTGAGATTCGGCAGTCCTCGCCGATCGGCTTCTTCGAGCCAACTGTCGGCGTAGTTGTCGCCGTCGAAGAGCACGTTCTTGTGCTGCTTGATCACGTCCTGGAGCACCGCCGCGACGCTCACCGCGAACTCATCGCTATCGGGCGAGCCGGTGACTTCGGACTCCAGACGCGAGGCAATCTGATCCAGGCTCTCGGCGACGATCGTGTTGAGGACCGTGAGAGGCCATGCGACCGCTGCGGCTGAACCGACGGCCCGGAGTTCGAGTTTCGTGCCGGTGAACGCGAAAGGGCTTGTGCGATTGCGATCGCCGGAGTGACGCGGGATCTGGGGCAGAGTCTTAGCGCCCAGGTCGATCGCGCCGCCGGCGATGGTCCGCGTGGGCGTGCCCTGCTCGAGCTGGCTCATGATGTCACTGAGCATGTCGCCCAGGAAGATGCTCATGATCGCGGGCGGGGCTTCGTTGGCGCCCAGGCGATGGTCGTTGCCGGCGCTGGCGATCGAGGATCGGATGAGATCGCCGTGAAGGCTGGTCGCCTGGATGACCGCACAGAGGATCGTCAGGAACTGCAGGTTGGTGTGCGTCTCTTCGCGCGGGTCGAGCAGGTTGACGCCCGTGTCGGTCGTGAGCGACCAGTTCATGTGCTTGCCCGAGCCGTTGACCCCGGCAAAGGGCTTCTCATGAAGCAAAGCCTTGAGCCCGAACTTGGGAGCGACCGCGGCAAGAGTCTCCATCACGAGCATCTGGTGATCGCAAGCGATGTTGCCGTCCTCAAAGACCGGTGCGAGTTCATACTGGCCCGGCGCAACTTCGTTGTGACGCGTGGTGATCGGCACGCCGATGCGATAGAGCTCGCGCTCGACCTGGGACATGTAGGCCAGCACGCGGGCGGGAATCGAGCCGAAGTAGTGGTCGTCGAGCTGCTGGTGCTTGGGCGCAGCTGCGCCGAACACGGTGCGACCGCAGGTCATCAGGTCGGGCCTGGCATAGTAAAACTGGTGGTCGACGAGGAAATACTCCTGCTCGCACCCGACAGTTGGGAAGATCTTGTGGACGCCGGCGTCTGCACCAAAGACTTTGAGGATGCGCATTGCGTGTGTCGAGAGAGCCTCGACCGAGCGAAGCAGGGGGGTCTTCTTGTCGAGGGCTTCACCGGTCCACGAAACGAAAGCCGTGGGGATGACCAGGGTCGCGGAGTTCTCGCCTCGCATGAGGAACGCGGGGCTTGAGGGATCCCAGGCGGTGTAGCCGCGGGCCTCGAAGGTCGAGCGCAGGCCGCCGGAGGGGAAGCTCGAGGCGTCGGGTTCGCCCTGGCGGAGGTCTCTGCCGCTGAAAGACGTGAGCACGCCGCCCTGGCCATCGGGGATGTGCAGGGAGTCGTGCTTCTCGGCGGTGAGCCCGGTCAGGGGCTGGAACCAATGGCAGTAGTGCGTGGCGCCGCG
>JAJDDL010000116.1 GCA_029260335.1 Phycisphaerales bacterium
CGCTGCCGATCTCGATCGCGACGGTTCGCTCAGCGCCGACGACTTCTTCCTGTTCCTCGATCGCTACGCCCAAGGCCATCTTCCATTCTGCGATGTCGATCACGACGGCGACTGCGACGTCGAGGATTTCTTCAGTTTCTACGTTCTCTCCATTCCCAGGAGTTGCTCGCTGCAAAATCCTCGCGCCCAAGAGCTATGAGGCCATGAGGGTTCGGAGTTCGGGTAGACGCCCTCCCTCACGGTCGGGCCTGTGACAACCCTACGCGAGTTCGAGCGGAGCACAAACCGTGCAAAGCCACGGTTGGTGGCACATTCAATCCTCGTTGAATCCTGCCTTGATCAGTTCCTTGATTGCCTTCGCACAGGACTCGGCGTCGTCGCCCTCGCACTCGATATCGAGCTCGGTGCCCTGGGTCGCCGCGAGGAGCATGACCTGCATGATCGACTTGCCGTCGACCTCGTTGTCTTCCTTGCGGATGGTGACGGTGGCGCTGAAGCGGTTGGCGGTCTCGACGAGTTCGGTCGCGGGGCGCGCGTGCAGCCCCAGCCGATTCACGATCGTCGCCTTGATCCGTGCGCGCTCCGACAAGTTTCAATCCCCGACGTCGAGATGCGTTCGATTCAGCCCGCGTACTGCTGGCTGTCGGCCTCGCCGAGCAAAGTCGTGACATGCTCGACGGTCTCGGCCTGGCGGAGGAAGTGACGAAACGTCTCTTTGCTCAAGTTCTTGAAGATCACCTCCATCGCCTGGAGATGCTCCTCGGGACGGTCCGCGGGGCTCAGCAGCAGAAACACGCTGAACACCGGCTGGCCGTCGAGGGCTTTGAAATCCACGCCCGCTTTGCTCAGGCCGATCGCCGCGGTCATCTTCTGGACGTTGTCGTGCTTGACATGGGGCACGGCGACGCCCTTGCCGAACCCGGTCGAGCCCTTGTTCTCGCGTTCGAGCACCTTGGCGACCAGGGCGGCAGATGAGTCGGTCTGGACGCCGCCCGCCGCGACGAGCGACTCGACAAGCTCTGCGATGACGTCATCGCGCGAATCGGCCTCGAGCGTGGTCACGATGGCGTCGGTCATAACGATGTCGGTCAGCTTCATAGCCATACTTAGCGTTTACCTGTCTTGAGTTTGTCTTTGAAATCAGTGAGCTGACGCACGCCCTTGGCGATGACCTGGTCGATCGCCTTGTACACGTCGTGCTCCTTGGCGGTCGCGACGAAATCGTTGTGGTGTTCCACGTCGATGACAAGCTCCACCATGAACTCGCTTGTGTGATGGTGATCCTCGCCGTTCACGCGGAACGTGATCATCTGGATCTGGTCGTAGTGGCGCGGAAGCTTCTCGGCCTTGCGCTCGGCGTACTCACGGATCGGGTCTGTCATGTCAAAGTGTCGGCCAACGACCTCGATTCGCATCCGATTCCTCCCATTCCAGAGCGCAACGTCATAATAGGCCCAAAGCCCGTCACTCGGGGCTTGAGCCCGGGCTATCCAGGGCGGGGCTTTGGCCTTGTTCGACCTTGGGCGGGCCCGGCTCATCGGTGTTGAGCACGCCCCCGGTGATGATGAATCGGATCGCCTGGTCGATCGAGATGGGCAACTCGATCGCGTCTTCTTCTCGCACGTTGATCGTAAAGCCCGTGAACGGTGCCGGGGTCGAGGGGATGAAGACCGAGACGCACCCCGAGCGGGCCTGTTCGCGCACCGCCGCCAGGCTCGTGCCGGTCAGGAAACCCACAGTCCACATGCCTTTGCGCGGATATTCCACGATGACGGCGCACTTAAAAGCGACCGCCCGATCGCCCATGATCAGATCCACCACCTGCTTCACGTGCGGGTAAATCTGCTTGAAGCCGGGCATTCTCGCCAGTGCTTTTTCGATCTTTGAATACAGGCGTCTGCCGAGCAGATTTCCGAGGATCAGGCCTGCGAGGTAGATCAGGATGATCGCCACGAAAAGGCCGGCGGCTTCCAGATACCAGTGATCGTTCCACCAATCGCGAAAGCCCCGTCTGCGAAGCAACTCGCGAGCGTCGGCGGTGGTCGCGGCGTACTCGGGGTTGGGCTCGCCTTGGATGACCTGCGGGGGAATCCGATGGCCTTCCCGCCTGCGCGTGTCCATGTAGTTGGCGACCTGCTCATCGGTCGGGATCCACCACTCGGGCATCGCGCCCTCGTCCTCATCGATGAACAGGGGCAGGATTTCGATCACGCCCAGCCGGATCCCGCGATTGATCGGAGCGCCCACGTTCTGATAGACGAACACAAAGAGCTGCCACAGAATCCAGAGTGTGAGCACCGAGGGCAAAAGGATGGCCAGACCCCGCCCGAAGAACTTGCGAAAATCGGTCCAGAATCCTTCGTGCTTGTTCGGTGTTGCCATGCAGCTCCCCGGTGCTTCTGAGAGTCTACCCGCACCGGCTTGCGGCAGAAGGCGGTGGAGGCCTCCTTGGTGGGATCGTTGATCCTAGTCATTCGCCGATCGCTCTTTGTTAGCCGAGCGATCGAATGGGTGTCAGGTCAGAGATTTACGGCCCCAATCGGGGCCAATTTGCTCGTGGGCAGGATGGAACTCGAACTGGGCAGCGAAGACACGCTGAGAACTAGCGGTTTTGGGGATGCCGCTGCACCTTCTTCAACCCGGCACCAGCGCCAGGCACGCCCCCACCGGATCCTCAATGACCGCACAGGCGAGATTCCCATCGGCCCCCTGAGTCTCCTTGATGACCTTGCCCCCTTCCTCCCGTACGCGACGGAGGCTCTCGGCGAGGTCTCCAACGGGGAGGTAGATCATCCAAATAGTCGGCAGACCCAGGTTGACGCCGCGCGCATGACAGATTCCCGCCGCCGGGCTTCCATCGGCGCCGAGCATGTTGTAGTCGGCGTAACGCTCGCCTGCGTCCTCCATCTCGACGTCCTGCGCCGACCAGCCAACGACCTGTCGATAGAAATCCCGGGTTGCCGAGGCGTTGGAGACCGTCAGGTCGAGCCAGGGGATGCAGCCCACACGTTCCGCGGCGTCGGGCGATGCGACGCCCTCAGGTGGGGAGATCGCCTCCGCAGAGACGACCGGCATGATCCCGAACGCGGCCCCATTCGGATCGAGCAGCACCGCCCATTGGCTCGTTCCATCGTCGTCTTTGCCATGCATCAACTCGCGCCCTTCCAGGGCGAGCGCCCGCTCCACACTGGCGGCGACATCGGCGACCTGAATGTGCGGCATCCAATGGAGCGGAAGGTGAGCATACTCCGGGCTGCTCGCGCCCAAGCCGATGACCGGCATGCCCAGGTTGTTCATCAGATCCTCGCGCCAGAGCGGATTCTCTCCGGTGCTCAGCACATGGGAGTAGAAGCGCATTTCCCGTTCGTGTTCGGGAACGGCGATGTCGGCGCTGAGGATTCCGCCGACGCGCGGGACAAAGACGTCACTCATGGTTCGCGTCCTGGATGAGAACTCCTCTCACTCTGCGCGTTTCGCAAAGTGTCGTCATGGTACCAGAATCTCAGAGCGGACCGTGCGACCGAACGCGCCGATTCGTGCCCGGCGCACGTCGCCAGCGCGTGGATCGGGCACAGGCTGAAGGGCTCCCAAGAGCACTGAGCGTCACCGATGACTACTTCGCCCGCGCGCCGCAATATCCGGTGCATCATGCGCGCCAAGGGCGGCATGGACGCGCACGAGAGCACGGGCTCAACCGATGAATCGGTGCGCGTCTGTGCCGGGGGGTGCCAGCGTGGGCGAACCCCCTAACACGGACCTAGTGGGCATGGCGGGACTCGAACCTGCGACCTCGCCCTTATCAGGGGCGCGCTCTAACCAACTGAGCTACACGCCCAATGTGCGGCCAACAGGATAGATCCGGGGCCCGGC
>JAJDDL010000117.1 GCA_029260335.1 Phycisphaerales bacterium
AGAACCACGGAAAAACCCCCACGGCGACACCGCGGGTCCTCTGCATCATTCGGAAGCTCTCTCACGTGATTTCAGGATTGCTCGATGAGCTAGAAAAAGTCGCTCTCGGACAGGGCCGTCTGGCCCGCTCAGGGAGAATCGAATCGGACGCGGTGGGGGATTGCATGGAGCCTACCGCCGGGAATTGGCCGGCTTCTTCTTGGGCTTCTTCGCTGGAGCCTCTTCCTCTTCATACTCATCCTCCTCGAACTCATCCTCTTCGTCCGAGGCCTCCTCTTCCCATTCCTCGTCCTCGTACTCCTCGTCCTCCGCTCCATCCTCGACCTCGGCGTCTTCCAGCTCGTCTTCTACCTCGGCCTCGTCGTCCTCTTCCCACTCTTCGTCTGCCTCGTCCACATACTCAGCGTCCTCTTCCTCACCCTCTTCCGCACCTTCCTCGTACTCGTCTTCTTCTTCGTACTCCTCTTCTTCCTCCTCGCCTTCGTCGGCTTCGTCCACAAGCTCGCCGTCCTCGCTCATCTCTTCCTCGGCGTCCTCTTCTTCATCCTCTTCCTCATCCTCGTACGCCTCATCTTCCAAATCAGCATCTTCTTCCAACTCGTCCTCGAGCTCGTCTTCCTCAAGCTCATCTTCCTCGAGCTCCAAGTCCTCGACCAAGCCCGAAGCCTGCCCCGAGACATCAAACGGCGGCTCCTCTGGCTTGGCCTCCACCATCGTCACCGCTCGAGCGCCAACATCCGCATCCTCATCCGTTTCGGGAGCTCCGGTTTGCGCGTCCGCCGGCTCGCCTGCCGCGAACAACGCCTGTTGGCCTTCCACGTCCTGCTCGCCGGACTCCTGCCGACGGAGCTCTTCCTCACCAAGTCGCTTGATCTCTTCCCACTGCTCTGGCGTGATCATGACCTCGCGCGCAACGCTGCCCTTGTGCTCGCCGATGATCTGGGCGATCCCCATCAGGTCGATGAGGCGACTCGCTCGGGTGTATCCGATCGCCAAGCGACGCTGGAGCAGGCTCACGCTGCCGCGTTTGGTCTCGAGCACGATCTCGACCGCGCGATCGAACAGCGGATCTTCCTGAGCCGCGGCCAGGCTTGCGCTGGAG
Organism: Phycisphaerales bacterium; assembly: GCA_029260335.1. GTDB lineage: Bacteria > Planctomycetota > Phycisphaerae > Phycisphaerales > UBA1924 > S146-42. Next base: position 1,103 of record JAJDDL010000117.1, read on the forward strand.
TTGTTCTCGCTCTCTGCAAGCCTCTCCTCGTCGGGCGTCATGCTCCGCATCTGCGTGAGTTGCCTCTCAAAGCTCGGTGCCGCGACGTCCTTCATGAACCGCACGACCCGGCGGATCTCCTTGTCATCCACAAGCGTGCCCTGCGCACGCATGAGCTTGTGACTCGAAGGGCTCAGATAGAGCATGTCGCCCTGACCGAGAAGCAGCTCGCCGCCCTTCTGATCGAGGACGATCCGCGAATCCATCCCGCTCGCGACCTTAAACGCAATCCGGCACGGCATGTTCGACTTGATGAGCCCGGTCACGACGTTCGCCTGCGGGCGCTGCGTCGCCAGGATCAGGTGGATGCCCACCGCACGCGCCTTCTGCGCAATACGGATGATCGAGCCCTCGACCTCCTTGTTGGTCATCATCAGGTCCGCAAGCTCGTCGATGATGAACACCATGTACGGCAGCTTGCGAGGAATCCGAGCTTCCTCCTGCTCGGTCTGCGGCTGGAAGGCCTCCTTGAGTTCCTCCCACGTCATCTCGTTGTAGCCGGCGATGTCTCGACAACCCGCCTCTGCCAAGATCTCGTACCGCTCGTCCATCTTGCCGACGGCCCACTCCAGGATCGCCGCGGCTTTGGCCATCTCCGTCACGACCGGGCACATCAGGTGCGGGATGCTCTTGAACTGGCTCATCTCCACCATCTTGGGATCGACCAACACGAGCTTGAGTTCGTTTGGCTTCTTGGTGAACAGGAAACCCATGATGATCGTGTTCATGCACACGCTCTTGCCCGAACCGGTAGTCCCGGCGATCAGCATGTGCGGCATCGTGGTCAGATCCGCGATCAGCGGCTCGCCCGACGCGTCCTTGCCCAAGAACAACGGCAGCTTCATCTTGCTGAACGCCTCGGAACTGCTCATCAGCTCCTTCAGGCGCACCTTCTCCTTCGATGGGTTCGGCACTTCGATACCGACCGTGTCCCGTCCGACCTGGTTCGACACGATCCGCAGGTTGATCGCCTTGAGCGCCCGCGCGATGTCCTTACCGACCGCTTCCAGAGCACTCACGCGCGTGCCGGGCGCCAGCCGGACGTGGTAGAGCGTGATCACCGGGCCCGATTCGACCCCGACCACATCGCCGTCGATCTTGTACTGACGCAACGCCGCGACCAACGCCTCGGCTTGCTCGCGCACGATCCCTTCCAGCCGCGCTTCGAAGTTCTCCTCGGGATCCTCCAACTGCTCGAGCGAAGGGAACTGATACCCCTCCAGCTCCACGACGTTCTGCTGATCCTGCAGGTCCGCCTCGGTCGCGATCTTCTTGTCGCGCTGACCAAAGCGGATCGGGAGCAACGACATTTTCTCGCGAAGCTCCTGCTCGTTGTACACCTGGGGTGCGCCGGGCAAGTCCTCGTCGTCCTCTTCTTCGTCTTCCACCTCAAGAGCCCGGCTGGCGACCTCGACCTTCACCTCAGCCGGATCGACCGCTCCGACCACCGCCGGCTCCCGCTTCTTGCGCCGCTTCTTCTTGCCCGGCGCCTTCTTCTCTTCGAGCTCCTCGCTCGCGACCTTCTTGGCACGCTTGCTTCTGCCAGCGACCACCCGCGGCGCGGTCTGCTCGAGTTCCTCGTCGTCTTCGAGGTCATCCAGGCGGACCCGCGTCGGCCGCCGTTCGTTCAGGCTCCGCACGAGTCCACCGCCGGCTGAGAGCGCCGCCATGCCCGACTGGCGAGCCGCGGGGCCCGCGTGACCGGCAAACCAGCGTGCCGGGGTCAACAGATAGCGATCAAACCCGACCAGCAGCCCGACGACGAGCATCACACCCAGCGCAAGCCCGCTGCCGACCTGCCCAAACGCGGCGATCAGGATCGCAGACAGCACGTCCCCGATCAGCCCGCCTGTCAGGTTCATCGGACCGCTCAAGGGCAGGAGCAGGGCATTGAGCCCGGCAAGTGCCGCCGCGGCCATGACCACGCCCACGAATCGCAGGACCAGCAGATCGATCCGCCGACGCATCGCGATCGCGATCAGCCCGACGCCAAGCCCGACAACCAGCGCCCACGCCGACCAGCCGAACTGCGCGAGCGCGTGATACGCGATGAACGCCCCGACCGGGCCGCACCAGTTCGCGATCTGCTCATTGGGCGGATACACGGCGTGGGTGGGGGGGTCGCCCGCGTCATAGGCGAAAAGACTCAGCACCACAAAGACCCAACTCGCGAGCAACGCGAGCCAGACTATCTGCTTGCCGACCGACATTTCTGAGCGCTCTGATCGCGCGGGCTTCCTTGCCATAGCTAGAGGTATCGGGTTGGGGCCTCCCGCTCGCACAGAAGTTCCCCCCAAGCCACGATGCCGTGGTTGGAGGGCCTTGGGACGAACTGTTCGGTTTCTGTGCACCGGAGCGACAAGTCTGGAATTGTCAGAAACCGATGCCCGAATCGTGTATACTCAAGAATAAGCGATCGTGTTATCGTTATATAGCGGCCCAGAGCACGTGCCACAGGAGTCTGCCATGAGAATCGACGAGTTACTTCAACGGCTGGATAGAGCCGAGACGCCGCTCGAAGCGACCGAGCTCAAGGACCTCCTGGCTCAGCTCGAAATCTCGCGCGAGGACCTGCCCGACGCCGTGAACTTCAGCGAGCTCGGCTATAAGCGCAACGTCGTGAGCGTCTCGCCCGTGTACGCGGCGTTGGTGCTCTGCTGGAAGGCCGGCCAACGAAGCCACATCCACGACCACCGCGACGCGGTCTGCGGCGTGCGTGTGGTCGAAGGCACCGCCACCGAGATCAAGTATGAGCGAGGCATCGATGGTCTGCTCACCGAGACCGCGACCGGCGAGCTGCCCTGCGGCGGCGTGTGCGCCTCGATCGATTCTGACATCCACGTCGTGGCCAACGAGACCGACGCCGATCTCATCACGCTCCATGTCTATACCCCACCCATGAAGGCCTTCAGCGTCTACAACCTCGAGGACGCGACCGTGCGCGATCGCCCGGATACCGAGGTCGCCCGGGTGCTCGCCGGCGTGTAGGGCCAGTAGCTCGGACGCGAGTGTTTCTCGCATCCATGTCCGAATCCCGCTAGTTCGGGCCCCTGAACGTGGTATCTTCCCGGCGTGCAACTCACCGACGACGCCCGCTACCGAGCTCTGACCGCAAGCGATCCCCGCTTCGATGGCCTCTTCTTCGTGGGCGTCTCGAGCACCGGCATCTATTGCCGCTCGGTCTGCCCGGCACGCAAGCCCCAACGCAAGCACTGTTCTTTCTACCCATCAGCCGCGGCTGCCGAGCAAGAGGGCTTCAGGCCTTGTCTGCGTTGCCGCCCCGAGCTCGCGCCGTGGCAATCGCCTTGCAGCGCCTCAGAATCCTGCGCCCCGGCGATCATCGCCCGCATCCAATCCGGCGCACTCAACAACGGCGCAGGCGTTGAGTCTCTTGCACGCCAGTTCGATCTCAGTGCGCGACAGGTCCAACGCGTCGTCCGAGACCACGCGGGCGTGTCCCCGATCGAACTCGCCCAGTCCTCGCGACTGCTGCTCGCCAAGCAGCTGCTCACCGAGACAAGCCTGCCCGTGACGCGCGTCGCATTCGCGAGCGGGTTCTCGAGCGTCCGCCGTTTCAACGAGGCTTTCAGTCGCCATTATCGCCTGGAACCCCGCAAGTTCCGTGAGGTGAGGTCAACCAAGGCTTCTAGCGAGACGCTCACCTTGCGACTCTCGTATCGCCCGCCGTTGAACTTCGAAGCCTTGCTCGCCTTCCTTGCCCCTCGCGCTATCCCGGGCGTCGAGCACGTCAGCGAGAGCGCATACATGCGAACCGTCGCGATCGGATCGCACCAGGGCTGGATTCGCGTGAAACGCCACCGATCCGGTCAATCGCTCCAGGCCGAGGTCTCGTCTGATCTGTCGCCTGCGCTGCAGACGATTCTCGCCCGCCTGCGCACGTTGTTCGACCTCAGCGCCCGCCCCGACATTATCGACGCTCATCTTGCCGGCGACAAACGACTCGCGCCTCTCGTGCGAGCAAACCCAGGCCAGCGCGTCCCCGGCGCTTTCGATTCGTTCGAGCTCGCCTGGCGGGCGATTCTGGGTCAACAAGTCTCCGTGCGCGGCGCGACGACGCTTGCCGGCCGTCTCGCCCAACTCTTCGGCGAGCCGATCGAAACGCCCATTCCAGAACTCGATCGACTCACGCCCACAAGCAAGCGCATCGCCAGTTGCAAGGCCGCAAGCCTCGCGTCGATCGGTCTTCCCGCCGCACGCGGCAACACGCTTCGCGAGATCGCTCGCTTTGATCAGCAGCATCCCGAACTGCTCGAACCAGGTGCGCCGCTCGATCGCACAAGCGAGCTCTTGCTCGCATTGCCCGGCATCGGCCCTTGG
>JAJDDL010000118.1 GCA_029260335.1 Phycisphaerales bacterium
GGATTTGGACTGAGCCGACGGACTTCATGCGGCTCTTGCCCTTGCGTTGGGCGTCGAGAAGTTTTCGTTTTCGGCTGACGTCGCCGCCGTAGCATTTGGCGGTGACGTCTTTGCGGAAGCCTTTGATGGTTTCGCGGGCGATGATCTTGCCGCCGATGACGGATTGGAGGGGGATCTCGAACTGGTGTCTTGGGATTTGTTTGCGGAGCTTGAGGAGCAGGGCTCTGCCGCGTTTTTCGGCGCGGTCTTTGTGGCAAATGAGGCTTAGGGCTTCGACGGGTTCGCCGTTGATGAGGACGTCGACCTTGACGAGGCTGTCGGCGTTGTAACGTTCGATCTCGTAGTCCATGGTGCCGTAGCCGGAGGTCATGCCTTTGAGCTTGTCGTAGAAGTCGTAGATGATCTCGGCGAGGGGGATTTCGAAGGTGAGCATCTGGCGATTGTCGGAGACGACGATCTGGTTTTTGTAGACGCCGCGACGGTCTAAACACAGCTTCATGATGTCGCCAATGTATTCGCTCGGGGTCATGATCTCGACGCGGCTGATCGGTTCTTTCATCTCGACGATGAGCGAGGCGTCTGGGAGGTCGGCGGGGTTGTGGACTTCGATCTCCGAGACCTTGTTTTCCTTGCCCCGGATGTCGACCTTGTAGGAAACCGTCGGCGCGGTCTGGACGACTTCGCATCCGCCTTCGCGTTCGAGGCGTTCTTGGATGATGTCCATGTGGAGTAGGCCCAGGAAACCGCAACGGAAGCCGAAGCCCAGGGCCTCGGAGTGGACGGCTTGGTAGGTGAAGCTCGAGTCGTTGAGGGCGAGCTTTTCGATGCCTTCACGCAACAGCTCGTAGTCGTTGCCCTTCTTGTCGGTGGTGGCGGGGTAGAAATCGCAGAAGACCATTTGGTTGGCGGGTTCGTAGCCGGTGAGGGGTTCGTCGGCGGGGTCTCGCTCGAGCGTGATCGTGTCGCCCACGCGCACGTCTGCGAGATTGCGGATCGCGCCGACGAGGTAGCCGGTTTCGCCTGGGCCGAGGGATTGGACCTTGGTTTGCTTGGGTTTGTACTTGCCGACTTCGGTGATCTGGTAGGTGCGCTCTAAGCCCATCATGCGGATCTTGTCGCCTTGTTGGAGATGGCCGTCGAAGACTCGGATGTAGATGACCACGCCGCGATAGTCGTCGTAGGTTGCGTCGAAGATGAGGGCGCGGGTCTTCTCGGTGACGGGCTCTCTGGGCGGGGGCAGGCGTGTGATGATCGCTTCGAGGAGTTCGGGGATGCCCTTGCCGGTTTTGGCGGAGACTTCGATGCAGTCGGCGGCGTCGAAGCCGAGGACGTGCTCGATCTCTTCTGCGATCTCGTCGGGGCGTGCGCTGGGCAGATCGATCTTGTTGAGGACGGGGATGATCTCGAGATCCTGGGCGATCGCGAGGTAGGCGTTGACGACGGTCTGGGCTTCGACGCCCTGGGAGGCGTCGACGACGAGGAGGGCGCCTTCGCATGCTTTCAAGGCTCGGCTGACTTCGTAGGAAAAATCGACGTGGCCTGGGGTGTCGATGAAGTTGAGCATGTAGGGGGGTGACTTGGGGTCATCGGTGGGCCTTTGGTGGCTCACGGTGACGGCCGAGGCCTTGATTGTGATGCCGCGCTCGCGTTCGAGGTCCATGGAGTCCAGGAGTTGGGCCTTGGCCTCGCGATCGGAGACTGCGAAGGTTGCCTGGAGGAGCCGGTCGGCGAGGGTGGACTTGCCGTGGTCGATGTGGGCGATGATCGAGAAGTTGCGAGTGCGGCTGAGGTCCATCGAGGTTGTTTTCCTTGGGTCTGCTGGGGTTGATGGTATGGAGGGTGGATCGCAGGGCACGGGAATCCCAAGGAGGTGTCTCACATTCGATGGGGTTTCTGGCCTATTCCGGAGCATGTCATGAGGCTGATGTTGGGTTTGGCGGCACTAGTGGCGGGGTTCTCGGCGGGCGACGCGAGGGGCCAGAAGACTGATTCTCCGGACGACCTGGGCGGAGCGATCGAGACGCGGCTGGAGGCGCTCGAGGGGTTTGCGGGCCAGGTGGTTGTGGAATACCACGGCGAGGTCTTGGTTCGGCGGGCTTTCGGAGAGGCATCCGAAGGCAGGCCAGCGGCCCCCGATACTCGGTACTACATCGGATCAGTTGCCAAGACTATGACGTCGACGGTCGTGCTCGGGCTCTGCGAGCGGGGCGTCCTGGAGTTGGATGGGACGATTGATGCGTACCTGCCGGAGGTTCCGGTGGACAAACGGGCGATCACGGTTCGCCAGTTGCTTGCGCATCGATCGGGCATGGTTGCAAATCACGAGGATCCACTGGCGGAACTGGACCGGGAGGCGTTTGAGATTTGGGCGCTTGCCCAGCCGCTGGGTACTGCGCCCGGCACGGCGTTCTCATACTCCAACGTGGGATACTCGCTGCTTGCCGCGATCGTTGATCGGGTCTGCGAGGAGTCGTTTTAGCGTGTCGTGAGCACTCAGATATTCGAGCGTGCGGGGATGCACTCGGCTCGGTTCATATCGGATCCGACGCTCGATCGAGAGATGCTTGCGATCGGGGCCGGGCCACAGGTGAGGGAGTTTGGCCTCTCGGGCGACCTGACTGAGTTGCCGCGGACTTGGTTGCGGTTTGGTCCGGGCGGGATCGTGTGCACTGCGGATGATCTGTTGGCCTTCGATCACGCCCTCTCATCGGGCAAACTCCTTGGAGAGGAGATATTGAGCGAAGCCATGAGTCCATCTGGCGGGAAGGATTGGGGGCTCGGCTGGCGGCTAGCGACGAGCCGTCGAGACACGCGTGTGCAGTGGCATAACGGCGGGTTTCCGGGCTTCGGGGCCGAGTTCTTTCGACTGGTGGATGATGGGGTGACTGTCATTGTGCTGAGCAATCGTGAAGGAATGAGCGAACGGGCACGTAATGCCATTGCGGCGGTGCTATCGACGCACCTGGATGGCGAGTAGTCAGTTGCAGGTTGGCCGCGCGTTAGAGCAGTTGTCGGCAGGATCGACCGCGTGAGCCAACGCGACAGACTAGACCGTCCAACTCTCGGTATCCTGACATGTATGTCAATCCGATTGCTGACGCTTATAGGCGTATTCACTCTTTGCATGCTGATTCCTGGGTGTGCCAAGCAGGCACCGAAGCCGCCCAACCACGCGCCCAACATCGTGCTGATCCTCGCCGATGACTTGGGGATTGGTGATGTGGGGGTGTATCACGAGGGGGCGGGGACCTCGCGTGTCGGGACGCCTCGGATGGATGGGCTTGCGGGAGAGGGGATGCGTTTTACCGATGCGCACTCGCCGAGCGCTGTATGCACGCCGACGCGTTATGGGATTCTGACGGGGGAGTACGCGTGGCGAACGCGGCTGAAGAACTGGGTTTTGAATGGGTATGGGCGGGCATTGATCGAGCCGGGGACCGAGACGATCGCATCGGTGTTGCAGGGGGCGGGGTATCGCACGGCGGTGGTCGGCAAGTGGCACCTGGGACTCGGGGAGTTTGATGCCGAGCGGCCTGATCTGCAGGCGTCGTATGACGGCGTGATTGCGTATGGGCCTCGCGAGGTTGGGTTCGACGAGGTGTTTATTGTGCCGGCGTCTTTGGACATGCCGCCTTATGTGTTTGTGGAGGGCGATCGGGTGGCCTCGGCGCTTACAGCGGAGACTGAGGGGAGCAAGCGGCGATGGGATGGGGGCGGCGGGTTTTGGCGCAGCGGAGCGATGGGCGAGGAGTTTGGGTTCTACGAGTGCTTGCCGAGGATCGCTGAGCGGGCGTCGGGGTTTGTGCGCGAGAGCGCTGAAAGGGATGAGCCTTTCTTTTTGTATGTGCCGTTGACGGGGCCGCATACGCCATGGATGCCCACTGATGCGTTTCAGGGCGCGAGCGGTGCTGGTTGGTACGGCGACTTTGTTGCGCAGGTAGACGCTTCGATTGGCCAGGTGTTGGACGCGATCGATGATGCGGGTGTGCGCGAGAACACGATCGTGATTGTGACGTCGGACAATGGGGCGCATTGGCGGCCGAAGGATGTCGAGGAGTTTGGACATCGCTCGCATCTTGGGTATCGGGGGATGAAGGCGGATGTGTATGAGGCGGGGCATCGGGTGCCGTTGATTGTGCGTTGGCCTGGGCGAGTTGAGGAAGGCGCGAGGAGTGAGGCCCTGGTGGGCTTGCATGATCTGTTTGCGACGTTGGCGTCGGCGAGCGGGGTGGGGATTGGTGAGGACGCCGCGCCGGATAGCGAGAGCTTCTTGTTGAGCCTGGTGGGGTCGGGCGGTGGGCGTGAGAGTCTGGTGCACCACTCGGGCGATGGGATGTTCGCGATTCGGCTTGGGCGTTGGAAGCTGATCGAGGGGCGAGGATCGGGAGGATTCACCGCTCCGGCTCGGGAGAAGCACGAGGATGGCCCGGCGGTGCAGCTTTTCGACCTTGCGGCTGATCCGGGCGAGACGCGGGACCTGGCGAGCGAGCGGCCGGAGGTCGTCGAGGAGCTCGCAACCAGACTGGAGCGGATCCGCTCGGGCAATCATGCAAAGGACCAGAGCGGATTATCCCGATAGCATGAGCCAAGGGAGTATGCGCATGTCCGGACCGATTCGACCGATCAACAAGATCCTCGTCGCGACAGGCCTGACCGGTGAGTCGCTTGGCGCGGTTTCGATGGCTGTCGGGCTGAGCGAGAAGCTCGGCACGGAGCTGCATGCGGTGAACGTGATCGAGCCGATGAGCAAGCGGACGTCGGACGCGATGCCCGAGCTGGCGGCTAAGCAGATCGCGATCGCCGAGGAAGAGCTCGAGAAGTTCGCGGCGAGCCATGAGCTTTCGGGCAAGGCGACGCTGCAAGTTCGGCGCGGAGAGCCCGAGGCCGAGATTCTGGGTCTACGGCGGGAGCTGGACGCGGACCTGCTGGTGATCGGGCGGTATGGCAAGGGAGGGCTGAAGCGC
>JAJDDL010000119.1 GCA_029260335.1 Phycisphaerales bacterium
GGGGTTCGAGCCCCCTCGTCTCCACTACAAGCAAACGCCGTAATCCGAAGGGGTTACGGCGTTTGCAATTCAGGTGTCCAAGCGTCGGGCCCAAGAAGGTCCGCAGTCGATCGGGTCCAACAATGGTCGATGGTCGATCCGCTACCCACCGCAGATCAAGAACCCGTCCTGCTCATCGACGGCGTGTGCAATCTCTGCAACCGCTCGGTTCAGTTCGTGCTCAAGCGAGAACGCCGGGCGGTCCTTCGATTCGCCTCGCTCCAATCGGACGCCGCCCGATCGCTCCTTGCCGACCATGCGATCGACGTGCCCCATCTGAGCAGCATCGTGCTGATTCAGGATGGCAAGGCATACGTGCGAAGCAGCGCGGTCTTGCACGCGGCCAGGCACCTCCGAGCCCCTTGGCGCTGGCTCTGGGTCCTACGCATTGTGCCGCGACCTATCCGGGACTGGGTCTACGCGCGCATCGCAAAGCTCCGCTATCGCGTGTTCGGCAAGTCCGAGGCTTGCCCCATCCCAAATCCGAGCCAGCAGGCGCGATTCCTCGATATCGAAGAACGCAAGCTCGGCTTGGGGTAACGACTCAGTCGTTCTCTTCCTGAGCCTCGACAGCGCTGCCCACGCACTCGCGCTGCTCCGGGTCGTGCAACAAGTCATACTGCTCGACACTCACGAGCGGACCATCGAACCCCTGGCGCCACTCGACCGTTCGCGAGTCTTGCGTTCGCACAGTGCGGCCGACCAGTGGCCCACGCGACCAGAAACTCGGCGCTGCGGTCCGATGCTCTCGATCCGATTGATCACGCATGATCGGTGCAAACGAAACTCCATCGCTTGCATCCTCTGCAATCCCGCAGAGGTCCAGGATTGTGCTGCCGACGTCGACGGTGGAGACGATCGCCGAACTCGCCTCGCCTGGGTTGGCCATGCCGGGGGATCTGACAATCAACGGCGACCGCAACGCCACTTCATAGAGCGTGTGCTTGCCCATAAGCCCAAGCTCGCCCAGATGCCAGCCGTGGTCGCCCCAGACGACAACGATCGTGGACTCGGCGAGCCCTGCTTCCTCCAGTCCGACGAGCACACGATGGATCTGCGCATCGACATACGAAACGCACGCGAGATAGTCCCGACGCATCCGCCGGCGCTCCTCTGCATCCCACTGCTTGTCGTCCCACATCGCATGCCCATAGTTGTTCGTTACCTCGCCCGATTGCCCATGCCCGTTGGGCGTCGGCAACCCACGCGGAGCCACGGTAAACCCGGCGTCGGGGATCTCCACATCGTCATACATCCGCCGATACCGAGCCGGCGCATTGAATGGCAAGTGAGGCTTGAAGAACCCCACTGCAAGCAAGAACGGCTCGTCGTCGTCGGCAAACCGTTGCAATGCCTCGACCGCGCCGTCAGCGATACGCGCATCCGGATACGCATCATCAGGCACGTCGGGCGACTCGCTGATCGGCGATTCGCCCGGGACACGGACCGATCCATCGGCATACGCAAAGAACGCGTCCCGATTCGTCCCCCATGGTGCCGAGTCAAAGCTCAAGATCTCTGACCACGCGCCGCTTAACTCAGACCCGCCGACCTCGCTTGCCGGCCAGTGCTCGACCTTGCCGAGCGTCGCGGTCGTGTAGCCCGCTGTTTGGAGCCGGTGGATCCAGGTGTCGCGCAGCCCATCCGCGGTGCGAACCTTGATCGCATTGTTGCTCAGATGAGCACGCTTCGATGGCACCAAGCCCGTGAGCAACGAAGCCCGAGAAGCGCCGCACGTCGGCACGGTGACATAGTGACGCTCAAAGCGGCGCGCGGTCCGGGACAACTCGTCCAACGCCGGCGTGATCGCGTGATCCGCTCCATAGCACCCAAGCTCGGGGCGCAGGTCGTCCACGCAGATCAGCAACACGTTCGGGCGCGCGTCGTGGGTCGGCGCGCCTGGCCCTGCGCTGAGCGGCATGAGCAAGGCCAGAATCGGGAACAACGCTGCCATGGAGCATCCTAGTCCGATGGCCCTAGGTTGCCTCTCAGGCCCCAGAATCAAGCAAACTCTGGCTCAGTTGGAGCGGCCTGCACAGCCGCTCGGTGCTCGTATTCCTTTCCTTATCTGGCCTCGCGGTAATCCCCGCAAGGAAGAGTGTGCGGTACTTGTGGGCGACGAATCGTCGGTCCGTTTGCTCTGATCCTCCCGACCGCACGAGAGTCGTGCGCATTGTCGATGCAACCGCCAGTGGTGGGGGGACCCATGAGAATTGCACCGTTTCAGGCTCGTGCCAAGGGCATCCCAGGAGAGGAACGCGATACTCACCTCAAGGTGCTGGCTAGCCAGCCATGTGATCGTCGTTCATGTCCGGGATGTGAATATCCGCATGCTCTCGCAGGGCCTGCGTCAAGACCTGGTGCAGCGGGCGACCAGCCTGGCTCAGACCTCGGCAACCAATCACAGCTAGACGTTTCTGGCGTGGGCCGCAGCGGGGTCCAACCGCTGAGTTCGCCATTGCGCAGCTTCATGCTTCTACGGTGAGATCAAAGTACTCGGTCACAAACGCCTGGATATCACTCTCCCGGCTCATGTGCACCACCTCAAGCAATCGCGTCAGATCCCGCTTGCGCTTCTCGTCGATCTCCGACTCATCCACCTCGTGATCCTCGAGCGGTCGCACAAACCGATACCGCCCGGGCACGATCGTCTGCTCGGCGACCCCGAGCTTTTCCAACTCGATCAACGCGTAATCAAACCGACCGTCGCCCCCGACCTTGCCCCGAATCGCCACCCGCAGTTCGTCGGCGTCAAAGTCCGCGTGATCGCTCCGGTCCATCGCGAACGCCGCCTCACGCAATAAGTGCCCCGGCGGGTTCATCCACTCAATAAACTGTTGTTGGATCGCCAGATCGTCCTGCGCGAAGAGCAACTCACAACGCGAGGGCTCCCCGTCGCGCCCCGCTCGGCCCACCTCCTGGTAATACGCCTCCACGCTCCCCGGCACCTGCGCGTGCACGATAAACCGAATGTCGGGCTTATCCACTCCCATGCCAAACGCGTTCGTCGCGAGCAGCAAGAGCCCGTCCTCGGGCTTGGCCTCCACAAACAAACGCGACAGTCGTTTCTTTTCGCGCGGATCGAGCTTGCCATGATAGATCTCGATCCACCGATCTTTGATTTGCGCCCGCAGCAGATCCGCGTATCGCTCCAGATCTTTAATGAGCGCGAAGTAGACGATCCCCGTCCCCCTGAACTCCTCGGCCGTGCCCGCGATCGCGTCGATTTTGTCCCCATCGTCCCAGACCTCGCGTGCGCGCAGTTCCAGGTTCGGCCGCTCGATCGGAGCCGCGAACAACGGCATCTCCTCGGGCGTTCGCCCGATCACCTCGCGAATGTCGTCGCGCACGCGGGCGGTTGCGGTCGCGGTCAGCGCGATCGTCGTCGGCGGGCGGCCGTTCCTCGCCAAGTCCTGGCGGAACTGTCCAATCTGCTGATACGCCGGGCGCAGATCGTGTCCCCACTTGCTGATGCAATGCGTCTCATCGACCGCGAGCAGTTGCACGCCGCCTTCCACCTCCGCCAATGCCTCGCGAAACTCCGGCTTGTGCATCCGCTCAGGCGTCGCATAGATCAGTTCATACGCTCCCGATGCAAGCCTCTTGTAACGCCTTTCGCGTTCCTTGCGCCGGAGGGTGCTGTTGATGTACTGCGCTCGAATGCCTTTCGCTCGCAGCGCCTGGACCTGGTCTTCCATCAGTGCGATGAGGGGGCTGAAGACAAGCGTTATGCCGGGTGCCGCCGTCCCCATCGCCAATGCAGGCAACTGAAAGCACAGGCTCTTGCCCGAGCCCGTGGGCATGACCACCAGCGCATCACCGCCGTCCATCACGCGACCGATGATCTGCGCCTGCAGCGGCCGCAAAGTCTCGTGCCCAAACCGCTCTTGCAAGATGTTCTGAAGATCGACGCTCATCGGGGCCAAGGCTAGCACCCACCTACCATCGGGGCATGACAGATGCCCGCGTTCTTGCCGTCAGCGTCTCGCCGATACGCGAACTCGATCGCGACGGCAAGCAATGGACCACCGCCATCTTCAAGGAGCCCCAGGAAGGCCCAGTCGCGGTCCACCGCCTGGGCTTCGAGGGCGACGACCAAGCCGCCAAACACGTCCACGGCGGGCCCTACCGCGCCCTCTACGCCTACCCCCACCAGCACTACGCCTATTGGGCCGAGCACCAAGGCCTCACCAACTGGCCCTACGGCGGCTTCGGCGAGAACTTGACCGTCACCCACCTCGACGAGGACAACATGCACATGGGCGACACCCTGTGCATCGGTAGTGTCCTCACCCAGGTCTCCCAACCCCGAGGCCCGTGCAACACGCTCGCGATGCGCGTGGGCGATGTCCACTTTCCCAAGAAGCTGGCCGAATCCGGCAGGACCGGCTTCTACATGCGTGTGATCGAAGAAGGCGAGATCGGTGCAGGCGATGCGATCGAGATCGTCGATCGCGATCCGCGCGAGCTGAGCGTCCGCCGATGCTTTCGCCTGAAGTATTTCGACAAAGACGACCTCGAAGGCATGAAGATCGCCGCCGAGATCGAAGCGATCGAACCATCCTGGCGCGCGTGGTACGCCGAGCGAGCAAACGCGTGAGGCTCTGAAAAGAGGCCCTGGCGCAAGCCTGGGCTCCCGCCGCATCCAATGCATCCGCTGACTTCGAATAACCCAAAAGCCCAGGCTTGCGCCAGGGCCTCTTATCCCTCAACCGCTCATTCGCTATCTCGCTTGATCGCTCTTTGTGCTCCTTCCGCAACCAAGTTGTCCGCTGCTCCAAGATCCCACAAGCCCAGGCTCGCGCCAGGGCCTCTTTTCCACCCCTACCCTCCAACCCGGAGGCCTCCCATGTACCAAAGATTCCAACGCTTCTTCCAGTACGACATCGACAGCAACGAGAAGGTCTACGAGTCGCTCCGCTCGGTCCCCGAATCCGGGCGTTCGACCCCCGAGTTTCAGAAGGCCGTCGACATCATGGGTCACATGCACGCGGCTCGCCAGCTTTGGCTCCATCGCATGACCGAACGCATGCCCAACCCCGACTCGGCCTTCCCCACCGGCACAACACTCGAAGAGTCCGAGGCCAAGTTCAAAGAGATCAACGACGGCTGGCGCCCGTTCATCGACGAGCTCACCGACGCCCAGATCCGCCAGACCTTCGACTACGCGTCCATGGAGGGCGACAAGTACCGCAGCCGCATCGAGGACATCCTCACCCAACTCTTCGGCCACGGCTGGTACCACCGAGGCCAGATCGCGAGCCTGGTCAAGACCGCCGGCGGCAAGCCCGCGATCACCGATTGGATCTACGCCACCCGCGAGAGCATCTGACCAATTCGGGCGGTGGCATCCTGCCGCCGATCGCCGCAGGCGATACACACGCGGACCAAAGGAGGCCCTGGCGCAAGCCTGGGCTTCAGCCGCTTCCCCTTCACCCACCACAATCCATCTACAATAGAGCCCAGGATCGCGCAAGGGCCTCTTTCCCCTCATTCGCTCCCTTGCT
>JAJDDL010000120.1 GCA_029260335.1 Phycisphaerales bacterium
CTCCGCGTCCTCCGCGTCCTCCGCGGTGAGCTCCCCCTTCCGACTCCCCGTGAACTCCAACGAATCGCCCGTCGGCAACATGAGCGTCCCAAACAGCCGATTGCCCACGAAGTTCACCGACACCGAGACCGGGCCGCTCTCCATCGAAATCGCGCCGCTCTGGCCTGGGTTGTCCACGACATACGAAAGTCGATCACCCTCAAACCTGGCGTTGCGTGCCTCGTACGCAGCGCTGTCGGCGGTGTTAGGAGATATTTGGACCTTAACCTTGCCCTTGTCATCGAACGAAATCCTGAGCATGCCGCCTGAAAGCGGCTCCTTGCCGAATGCAAAGTCCCAATTCCCGCCGAAGGAAGTGTCAACGGGCTCGCCGACTTCATGCCGTCTGCCGTCGATCCAGACTTCCAGAATCTTCGTATCCTCGTCGAACAGATCCCCGTCGGCCACAATGAAACTCGCGACCTTGCCAACCTCAAGCGTCCCAAGCCGAGCATCCACCCCAAGCATCTTCGCAGGAGTCGAGGTCAACGCCGCCAACGCATCCTCCTCACTCAACCCATGCTCAATCGCCTTGCGCAGATTCGCGTGAAACTTCCCACGCCCCTTCACCTTCGAACTCGTCAGCGCAACCTCAAGCCCCGCGTCCACGAGCCTCGCCGCATTCGTCGGCGCCTGCTCCCACGCCATCAACTCCTTCAGATCAACCGACTCGATCATCCCCACACTCGAAACATCGGGCTTCGCTGGAAACCGCAACGGCACCACCATCGCCCGCCCTTCACCCGCGATCGCTTCCAGATGCTGATACGTCGCCCCATTTCCCACGAGAATCACATCCCGCTCGAACTCGTCCCCAATCGCATCCGCGCTGAACGCGTGCAACGGATTGCCCAGATCAAAGAGCAACGGCACCTCGGACATGATCGCGTCGAGGCTGTTAAACGGAATCTCCGTTCCCGCTTCTCGAGCATCTATCTGCCACTGATTGTCAATCAGACTCTGACGTATAACCGCCACGGCACCCATATGGCTCGTCGGATACCCGCGCCCATCTGGCGTCCCCGCCGTCCGATCAAAGCTCAACACGTTCGCTGACGACGCCAGATACACCGGCGGCTGCACGCGCGAAGCATCCGCCGGCGGCTCGCCCAAACTCACAACACCCGAGTGCCCACGCAACACGCCGCTCTCGGGCGACACATTCGCGGCAACAAACCCCAACGCCCGCAACGCCTCTCGCTCGCCCTCGTCAATCCCAGGCCCCAACACCGCCATGTGGTGCGGCGTCACCATCGCATTCCAGTGCATCAACTCGCCGCGATCGTCCGCCTCGGGCTCGTCGACCTCGACAAACGCGTCGATGAACCCCGGATAGATGTGCAGCCCGGTCCCATCGTGCGTCATCGCACCGCTCGGCACCGGCGTCATGCCGCTGAGCGATCCAACCCACGTGATCTTGCCATCCTTGAAAACGAGCCCGCCGTGATCGGTCTGCTCGCTCGCGGACATGTGCACGGTCGCGTTGGTGAACGCGTGCCAACCCGGATCGGTCCGCCGCACTCCATTGACCGGTGGCTCCAAGGGCCCGGTGCTCGTGGGCTGTCCAATGGACATTGCCACCAGCCCCGAAACCAACCCACAACCAACCACAACACGCATCAGGTGCATTCTCATAGTGCCACAGCGTATCGGAGCACCCCCTGTCGGATGCAGGCTCTCATCGCAATCCCCGGCTCGCCGCAATTACCTGGGGGATTGCCTTGCCCAAATGCCCACCCGAGCCCGAAGCGCGAGCGAGGCAGGGCCTACCGACACCGCCGCTCGCGATTCGCCCACGCAACACCCCCCGATCCCTACCCTCTGCCATGCTCATCCCAGGAAACGCCATCATCGGCCAGTCCGGCGGGCCCACCGCCGTCATCAACCAATCCCTCGTCGGCGTCGTCGAAGGCCTCCGAGAAGCCGGCGCAGGCCACGGCGGCACCATCAAAAAAATCCTCGGTATGCGCCACGGCGTCCAGGGCCTCACCCAAGACAAGCTCCACGACCTCACCGACATGCCCACCGAGCGGCTCGATCAGATCGCCAACACCCCCAGCGCCGCCCTCGGCTCCACACGCGACAAGCCCGACGCCGCGTATTGCGAGCGCATCCTCGCCTCGTGCCAGAAGCACGACATCCGCTACTTCTTCTATATCGGCGGCAACGATTCCTCCGACACCTGCCGAATCGTCAACGAGCTTTCCAACGAAGCCAGCTACGAACTCCGCTGCTTCCACATCCCAAAGACCGTCGACAACGACCTCATGGTCAACGACCACACCCCCGGCTGGCCGTCCGCCGCCCGCTTCGTCGCCAAGGCGTGCATGGCCGACTTCATGGACAACATCTCGCTCCCGGGAATCAAAATCAACGTCATCATGGGGCGTCACGCCGGGTTCCTGACAGCCGCCGCCGCCCTCGCCCGGCGCTCCGACCGCGATCAGACAACCGACGGCCCGCAACTCATCTACGTCCCCGAGGTCCCGTTCGATCTCGAGCGCTTCGCCCACGACGTCGCAACTGTTTATGACGAAAGAGGGCGTTGCCACATCGCCGTGAGCGAGGGCATCCAAGATAAGGACGGCAACTCCATCGGCGCCATGCTCATCCAAGGCGAGACCGATGCCCACGGCAACGTCCAACTCTCAGGTTCGGGCGCCCTGGGCGACCAACTCGCAGGCCTGCTCAAGGCCAAGCTCACCCCCGAAGGCGCAAAGCCCATCCGCGTCCGCGCCGACACCTTCGGCTACATCCAGCGTTGCTTCCCCGACGCGAGCGAGATCGACCAACGCGAAGCCAGAGGCACCGGCCGCTTCGCCGCCCGCCTTGCCGCCAAGGGCGATCTCGATGGCTCGGTCGCCATCATCCGCACCTCCACCCCAGGCCCCAACGAGCAATACGCAAGCGACTACCAACGCATCGACCTCGCCGACGTCGCCGCCAA
>JAJDDL010000013.1 GCA_029260335.1 Phycisphaerales bacterium
GCGACGTATCACTGGCCGATCGCGAGCAAGGCAAACCTCGATGGCGAGGTCTACTACATGCAATGGCGGGTCGATGACCCTGAGGGGACCGGCGGCGTTGCGCTCTCGGATGCGATCGAGCTCACGCTCTTCTGCGGCGGGCGATGCCCAGGCGGGTGTGCAGCGGATCTGGATGGCGATGGAGACGCCGACGCGGATGATTTCTTCGATTATCTCGATCTGTTTGCAAATGACGATGCGCGTGCAGATCTCGACGAAGATGGCGATACCGACGCCGATGACTTCTTTGCCTATCTGGATCGGTTCGTGGCAGGCTGCTGAGGCTTTCTCCCCGCAACCGGACGCCGAAAAGAGTTCGAACCAAAGATGCAATCTCCTTTGCACCTTGCTCGTTAGGCGAGCGAACCGGGGAGGGTTCCTGCATGAGCACACGCGCGATCTCGGCAATGGGCGCAACCGCGGCGACGGTCGCTTGGGCTGGCGTGTTTGCGCTGGGCGGAATCGGCGGCGACGACCTGCTGCCGGCCGCGATGCCAAGTGTCAACTTCCCCGCAGAGAATCCCTTCTCAGAGCAAAAGCGCGTTCTCGGGAAACTCCTGTTCTGGGATGAGCAGCTCTCAAGCAGCAACACCGTGTCATGCGGCACATGCCATCAACCCAACGCCGGCGGCGCAGACCCCGTTGTCGCCATTGCTCCGGGGCCGGACAATCTCTTTGGCACACAAGACGATGAGTTCAACTCCTTCGGCGTGATCGCCGGCGATGCTCAGAACGACTACACCCCGACGCCTCCGTTTGGGTTTGAGCGGCAGACGACCGATCGAGCCACCAATCCGGCGGTCATGTCGATGTACGCGCCAGAGCTCTTCTGGGATGGTCGCGCACAGGGCCAGTTTCGTGATCCGCTGACCGACGAGGTTGTGATCGCCGAGGGTGGCGCGTTAGAGAGCCAAGCGGTGGGGCCGATCGTCTCGAGTGTCGAGATGGCGCACGCCGATCGCGATTGGGCCGCGGTCACAGCGAAGCTCGCGTCGGTCGTGCCGTTGGCGCTGGCGAGCGATCTGCCGTCGGATATGGCCGAGGCGATCGCGATCTACCGCGAGTATCCAGAGATGTTTGAAGCCGCGTTCGGAGATGAAACGATAACGCCCGCTCGGATCGGGATGGCAATCGCAACCTACGAGCGCACGCTCGTGCCCGATCAGACTCCTTGGGATGCGTTCATCGCGGGTGACACTGGCGCGATGACAATGGCGCAGGTCCGCGGCTGGAACGCGTTCAACAACTCACGTTGCGCCGTGTGTCACACGCCGCCGTTGTTTACTGACAACACGTTCAGGAATATCGGCGTTCGGCCGACACGCCAGGACGTCGGGCGCCAGGAAGTCACGGGCAATCCCGCCGACCGTGGCACGTTCAAGGTCCCCACACTGCGCAACGTAGGGCTCAAGCCGACACTCATGCACACCGGAGACTTCGAGGCGCTGAATAGGGTATTAACCTTCTATCGCGGCGGCGGCGCGGGAGGAAACAACAACCGAGATCCGTTGCTTCCGGTGGACATTCCCATTCAAATGCGCGGCGACGTCGTCGACTTCCTTCGCAACGGCCTCACCGATCCGCGCGTTGCCAATGAGACCTTCCCATTCGATCGGCCCACGCTCTACACCGAACGCCTCGCCGATCAGCCGATCAACTTGGGCGGCGCGACCGCCGGGAGCAACGGCGTTGCTCCGAGGCTCATCTCTAGTGGACCGCCAAATCTGGGCAATGACGATTTTCGTTTCGGCGTGCATTTCGCTCTGGGCGACACGGTCGCCTGGGTCGCCATGAGCCAGAACCCGCCGGTCGATGGTGTGGTGGAGCCCGATGAGCTCCTGGGGCCGATCGTGATCGAGGGCGTTGGTGCAGGCGATGGTTTCGGCACCCTCCATTGGGGGATTCCTGCCGACCCTTCACTCGAGGGCCAAGCCAGGTATCTTCAATGGCGCATTGTCGACCCCGAAGCGGTGGACGGCATCGCGTTTTCCGACGCCGTGCGCATCGCGTTCTTCTGCGGGCCTTACTGCCCTTGTGCATCGGATCTGGATGGCGACGGCCAGACCGACGCCGACGACTTCTTCTTCTACCTCGACGCGTTCGCCGCCGGCAACTCGGATGTCTGTGATATCGACCGAGACGCCGATTGCGACGCCGAGGACTTCTTCGGATACCTCGATCTGTTTGCGGCTGGCTGTTAGGGGTAACGCCCCGATGGAGCCACGAAGGGGAGTTCAGTCGGCCCGTTCAGAGATGATCGGATATGTCGAGGCTCGGCATCTTCGTCCGCATGTGGCATCTCAAGTCGTTTGTGTGATTCGAGATTGTCGGCAAGATATCCACCAATTGTCCGCCCAACCATGCCCCAAACTTGCTCAAGGGGTTTACCTGACGCGAAGATCCCGTTAGCATTCCCCGCGTGATCAAACTCCCAGCAGAACTCGTAGGTCGCCTTCGTCCGGCGTATGAAGGCCGAGAGGTGTGCGTGACCGGCGGTGCCGGGTTCATCGGCTCCCATCTCATCGACGCGCTGCTCGCCTTGGGCAGCAACATCACCGTGATCGATGATCTCTCAAGCTCGACCGCGGCCCATATCGCGGGGCTCATCGAGATGGAGCCCGATCGCGTGCGGTTTGTGCACGGCTCGATCCTGGAAGATGGCGCACTCAAAGACGCGTTGAGTAACGTGCACACGGTCTTCCATCTCGCCGCCATCGGCTCGATCCAGCGATCGATCGAGGATCCCGAACGCGTGCTGGCAGTCAATACCACAGGCACGATGCGCGTGCTTATGCACGCCAAGGAAGCAGGCGCACAGCGCGTCCTCCTCGCGGGTTCCAGTTCGGCCTACGGCAGAACGACAGAACTGCCCAAGGTCGAAACGATCAAACCCGATCCCATGAGCCCCTACGCGGCGAGCAAGCTCGCGGGCGAACAACTCGCAACGGTCTGGGCGCACACGTTTGGCTTGGATGCCGGGACCTTGCGATATTTCAACGTGTTCGGGCCCAGGCAAACCCCAAATAGCGATTACGCCGCGGTCATCCCGCGATTCATCGACAGCCTTTCAAGAGGCGAGCGCCCGATCATCTTCGGCGAGGGCTCCCAGTCGCGCGACTTCACGTACATTGCGAACGTGGTTGCGTGCACGTTGCTCGCCGGCGCTCGCCCCGAGCCTCTGCGCGGAGAGGTGTACAACGTCGGCGTCGGCACCCGGACAAGTGTGCTCGAACTCGCCCGCTTGCTCAGTGAGCTGCTTGTTGAGAACAAAGAAGCGCCCGAGCCCGAGCATCGACCGGCGCGGCCGGGAGACGTGCCGCACTCGGTGGCCGATATCACCAAGGCCACGCGCGAGCTGGGCTACAAGCCCATCGTGAGCTTGCGGCAAGGCCTCCAAGAGACCATCGCCTGGTTTCACGATCTTGAGAAGTCGCGCAAACGCGACAAGGCCTCATGAGCCACGCGCCACGCCCTTCGATCGGATTGCTCGTTTCTGGGCTGATTGGTTTGGCGATGGTGGCTTGGTCTGCGCAGGGGCGTCTGCGCGGCCGATATTGGACGTGGAGACACGAGACTGCCTTTGGTCCGGGGTCCAATGAAGGGCGATTCTGGCACATGCTGGCCTTCGGCGACTGGGCAAGGCGGATGCGCCGTTTTCGATAGCGGTCCCGGAGCTCGATTCTGTTCGCTATCCTCAAAGGGCTGGATCGGCACTTTGGATGCAGCGCGGAGGTAGCCATGTCAGAACAAGCAGGCACGAGTGGGTTCGCGAAGGCTTTTCTGCCGGGACTAGTGCTCGGCATCGTCATTGGTGCCGCGACCACCTTTGCGTTCTTCTCGCTCAATGAGGGCGGCAAGATCCCCAAGCCAAATACCGATCCCAACGGCACGAGCACAACCCCGCGAGAGCAGGGCGGTGCGGTCGATCGCGAAGGTAACTCGCCGGACGCCGATCCTGGTGATCCAACGGGTGATCCAACGGGTGATCCGGATGCCGATCCCACGGGCGATGATCCTGATGGCGACGGCACCAACGACACCCCGCCCGGCGACGGCGGCTGAATACGCTCCACGCCATGGAGTCCATCTATCTCGATAACGCCTGCACGAGTTTCCCCAAGGCTCCGGGCATCGACCAAGCCGCGGCTATGTTCCTGCGCGAGCAGGCGTTCAATCCTGCGCGAGGCGGATACGCGGGCGCGATCGAGACCGGACGGATCCTCGATCGACTGCGCGAGAAGCTCGCGAAACTGGTTGGATCGCCGAGCCCCGGTCGCGTGGTGCTGACCAGTGGCTCGACGCACGCGATCAACCTGTGTGCGCTGGGCATGTTCGAGGACTGTGCCCGAGCCAAACCAAGGCGCGTTCTGGTCACGAGCATGACCCACAACGCGATCACGCGGCCGTTGGCCCGCCAGGCATCGCGCGGCGTGATCGAGATCGTCGAGATCCCAGGCGATACCCAGGGCCTCATCGAACCGAGTGCGATCATTGAAGCGATCGACGAACGCACCGCGCTTGTTTGCATGACCCACGCGTCCAATGTCTGCGGCACCATCCAGCCCATAGGCGAGGTTGGCCGAGCGATCCGCGAGCGGGGTTTGCCCGCGTTGCTCTTGGTCGACGCAGCGCAGAGCGCGGGCGTGCTCGATCTCAACGTCGAACGCGACGCGATCGATCTGCTCGCGTTCAGCGGTCACAAAGGCCTGCGCGGGCCGACGGGTATCGGCGGGCTCTTCGTTTCCACGCGAGCGTTTGATGAAAAGGGCGAGCCGAGCAATCAACGGCTCATGCCTGTTTTGTCGGGCGGTACCGGGGGCAACACGACCGAGCCGATCATGCCAGGCGGGATGCCCAAACGATTCGAGCCGGGCACGCCCAACACGCTTGGTGCCGCGGTGTTGCTCGCTGCGGTGGAGGCTATCTCCGACGACGAGCGTGCGCGATCGCTTGCGCACGAGCGGGCGCTGATCAGCCGATTGCGAGAGCGCATCGGCGGCACAGCGGGTATTCGCCTCGTCGGCGCTGATCGAGTGGAGGATGCAACACCGGTGCAGTCCATTGTGATTGATGGCTACGAGCCGACCGATATCGCGACGATTCTCGATCAGAGCTTTGGCATCGCCGTGCGCGCTGGGCTGCACTGCGCTCCGATCGCTCACGCGACGCTCGGCACGCTTGAATCAGGCGGAACGGTCCGCGTCAGCCCCGGGCCTCATACAACCGAGCAAGAGATCGATCACTGTGCCGATGCTCTGCGCGAGATCGCGACGAGCTGAACGGGCATTGCCATTCCACGGGCTGTGATCGGCCGTGCGCATACTCTCAAGCGTGTCCCGAGAGGCAGACAACGCAAAGGTCGTGATCGCGGGCGGCACCGGGCTGATTGGTACCTATCTCGCTCGTTATCTCGTGGAGTGTGGCTATGAAGTAATCGTGCTCTCGCGCGGACCGGCCAAGCGAATCGAGACGTGGCGTACCGAGCAGTGGGATGCCAGCACGTCGGGAACATGGACCCAAGAACTCGACGGTGCGTCAGCTCTCATCAACCTCTGCGGCCGGACCGTCGATTGCATCAAGACCCCCAAGCATTGTGATGAAATCCTCCGATCGAGAGTGGAGTCCACGCGAGCTCTCGGCCTTGCGATGAAGCAGATCCAGTCGCCGCCGCCAGTCTGGGTGCAGATGAGCACCGCGCACATCCACGGCGACCCCCAGGACACCACATGCGATGAGGACACGCCAACCGGCCAAGGCCTGGCCCCCGACGTGGGACGCGCCTGGGAACTCACGTTCAATGAAGGCTTGACCGAGCAGGTGCGCGGCGTCGTGTTGCGCACAAGCTTCGTGCTCACGCCACAGGGCGGCGCACTCGCTCGGCTTCGCCGGATCGTCAAACTCGGGCTCGGCGGCTCGATCGCCGGTGGCCGTCAGGGCATCAGTTGGATCCATGTCCAGGACATGAACCGGCTGTTCAAGCGAGCGATCACCGAGCCATCGATGGAGGGCGTGTACATCGCCAGTGCGCCCAAGCCCGTGTCCAACAAGGAGTTCATGCGCGAGCTCCGTCGGGCGCTGCGCATGCCGTTCGGCTTGCCCGCCGCGGCGTGGATGGTCCGGATCGGCGCACCGCTGGTGCTTCGCACAGACCCCGAACTGGCGATCTACGGGCGATATTGCGCCTCCAGACGTTTGCGTGAAGAGGGCTTCGCGTTCGATTATCCCGAGATCTCGGCGGCCCTTGCAGATCTGCTCGCCCGGTAGTGTCGGTTGGTCAGATCTTGCCGCCCCGAACCGCGGTACAGTCAGCCATGGAAGAGCTGATCGCCCGCGCGATTCGTCAGGATGCCCGGACATGCCAGTTGCTGGGCGTGGATTTCGTGCCGGTGGCGATAGGAGCAGGTCCATCCGAGGACTCGTCGGTCTCCAGCGCGCCAGAAGCGTCTGCGCAGGCTGAGATCGAGTCGTCCTTCACCCAGACAATCGCGAAGCCCGTCCAGAGCAGGCCGAAGCCGCCTGTGTCAGCCCCCGCCCAGGCGACTATTACCGAGCCCAAACCCGCCGAGCAACCAATGCCCACCAAGCAAGCACCGAGAACGTCTGCCCCCAAGCCAGCCGCCACCGGCAAGCAAGCCGCGCTCGACGCCCTGCGCGCCAAGTACGAGGCCGACGCGCCGCACCAGCACTTCGTCACCGCCCACACCAACATCGTCTTCGGCGATGGCAGCCCCGAGGCTCGTCTGATGTTCGTGGGTGAAGCTCCCGGGGCCGACGAGGATCGCGAGGGAATCCCCTTTGTGGGTCGAGCCGGCCAGCTGCTCAACAAGATGATCGAAGCGATGGGACTCTCGCGCGAAGAGATCTATATCGCCAACGTGCTCAAGACCCGCCCGCCCGGCAACGCGACGCCGACGAGCGAAGAAGCGCTGCTCTGCGCTCCATACTTGTACGGCCAGATCGGCATCATCAAGCCGGAAGTCATTGTGACACTCGGCCTCCCGGCGACTCGCCTGCTGCTGGATAGCAAGGACTCGATGGGTCGGCTTCGGGCAAACTGGCGCACGATCCAAGTGCCCGAGGGGCACGATCCGGAAGTGGTCCTCCCCGAGAGCGTGGGCCATGAGGTGCAGGTCATGCCCACGTACCACCCCGCTTACCTCTTGCGTTCCTACACCAAGGAAAACCGCGAGAAGGTCTGGTCGGACCTGCAGCAGGTCATGACCCGACTGGGCAAAGCCGCAAACTGAACGAATCCTCGCCGTGAAGAGGCCCCTCGGGCCCTGCAGAAGCTCATCGCCCTCTCAAAACGCATCATCGCGTTCGCCCCGCTGGTATGCTGGCGTGGTGGAAGGGAGCCCAGGATGAATGAGCAGACAAGGCGTGATTTTCTGAGGACGACGGTCGCCGGAGCCGCGGCCGGCAGCGTGTTTGGCATGGCAGGCACGACAAACGCGTCGTGGCTTGGTCACAACGCGTTGAAACTCGAAAAGCGCCAACTCGGCAAGACCGACATGAAGGTCAGCGTTCTCGGTTTCGGCGGCGCCGAGATTGGCTACGGCAGGACCGACCAGGATCGCGTGACCCAACTGCTCAACACCGCGATCGATCAGGGGCTCGACGCGATCGATACCGCCGAGTGCTATGCGGACTCGGAGATCGCGATCGCCAACGCAGTCAGCCACCGGCGCGACGATTACTACCTGTTCACCAAGGTCGGACACTGGCCGCGCGGCGGGGGCGCAGACGGCTGGAGCGACAAGAGCATCATGGAGACTATCGAGCGGAGCTTGAAACGCCTGAAGACCGATCACGTGGACCTCGTGCATCTCCATTCATGCGGGCTCGATGTTTTGAAGAAGGGGGAAGCAACCGCTGCGCTCGAAAAGGCGCGCGAGCAGGGCAAGACTCGCTACATCGGGTACAGCGGTGATTCCCTAGCCGCGAAATACGCGATCGAGACCGGCAAGTTCGACACGCTCATGACGTCCATCAGCTTCTGCGATCAGGAGGCGATCGATCTGACGCTCCCGCTCTGTCGCGAGCGCAACATGGGCGTGATCGTCAAGCGCGGCATCGCCAACGCCGTGTGGCGATTCGACACCAAGCCGAGCAATGGCTACGTCGTCGAGTATTGGAATCGCATGAACAAGCTGGCCTACGACTTCACCAGCGCAGAGAACCGCTCGAACACCGGTCCCGATGGCCCGGCGGGGATCGCGATTCGGTTCATGCTCGGATTGCCGGGCGTCCACACATCCGTGGTCGGCACCACGAACCCGACACGCTTTGCGCAGAACGCGGCTCTGATCAATGCGGGCCCACTTCCCGATGAACAGGTCAAGGCAATTCGCGCAAGGTGGAAAGAAGTAGCACCGACCGAATGGGTTGGGCTGACCTAAATCGAGCGGTTGCAATCAGTTGCTTGCTTCAGCCGCGCGATCAGCTTCCACAGTTGTGCTCATTGGATTGGCTTCATGTTTGGCCAATCCAGTCCTTGTGTGCCTCATGGTCACTTGGGTGGGGGTCGACAAAAAAACTTCGGACTGGGCGGGAACAGCCCATTGGACCCGGGCGAATGGGTCTATGTCCCACATCCAGTCTGGCGTGACATTTGCGACCACCCGTCCTTATGAGGCCTGATGAGGCCAACCGTCACAAGCCAGACCCCCACGAGACCCGGTGCTCGGTGTTTTGCGCTGAGTACCGGGTTTTATTGTGCGCCGATTTCATGACGATGACGACGGCGAGTCGAGGCAATCCTCGCGGACTTCAACCACCAGCCAGCTTGAGCTCTGTGTCCGGATCTAGCACCTTGATGTCCTGAATGATCGAACGAGCCCTCGGCCCAGTTTCTGTCTGCTCCCACCACGAGATCCAGGTAATCTCGACCTTGTCTCCGATCGCGATACCCGAAAAATCGGTGTGTGTCTCGGAGACAAACGGCATGTGCATCGCGGGCATGCCGAAGGTCCCGTCAGAGCGTGCCCAGTTGTCAATGGCCTCATGTGAGAGCATGAAATCCGACTGCGGCCGATCGCTTGCGGGTAGATCCAAGACAACGCCCCGAACGTGATACGTAGAACCTGTCGGAGCCTCGCTCGCCGGATCTGGTGCCTCGGCGCGATCGCCTTTGTCGTCCTCGCTCTTGCTGCATCCACGCAAGCAAACGAGCGTGAGCGCACAAACAAGCGGGACAAACCAATGTCTGCCCCGCTTCGAACTACAAGTGCAAATGCTCATGGTGCGAGTCTAGCTCGCGCCGAGGGTAAGCCCAGCGGGTTAGCCCACCTTGATATCGAGGAACCGCTCGACCGAGGCGAGGTCATGCTCCAGATCGGGGGTGAAGATCATGGTCCAGGAGTTTCCCTCGCGGGCGTGGACGACCTTGCCGACGCGTTCGCGAACGCGCCAGGGACGTCCGCCGCGGGTCTTGATCCGCATCCGCTGTCCGCGCGCCTTCTGGCCCTTCTTAAGGGCCTTGATGGAGGCCGGGTCCCGGCGCATCAGGCGCTGGATGGTCTGGCAGGCGTTGTCGGTGCCAGGGACCGCTTTGACGGTGCACGTAATAGTCTGGCCTGGATTGACGTTCATGAGCTCGCTCCGAGTTTGGCCCGGATCATAGCCCTCATATGCCCCGCAGCAAAGGTCCTACGCTTGGGCATGAGCAATCCCCCAGCACCAGCTTTCGACTCCAGTGCCCCGCATATGCAGGCGCCCAAACTCCGAGCGGTTCGCGGTTTCCCGCTCCAGGCCAAGGGACCCGATGGCAAGCCGATCCAGATGCTCGGCCTCGCCGATTCTCAGCAGATCTCCCCAAAGATGGTCGCCACAAGCCCCGCGACCCAGCATATTCTGCCGCTCATGAACGGCGAGCGGGACCTGGACGAGATCGTCTCCAGCGTCGGCAAGGGCCTCAATCGCGAGTTCCTGGAGCAACTGGTTGCCCAGCTTGACGACGCGGGGCTTATCAATGGTCCCACCTTTGAGGCGATGGCCGACAAGATGCGGACCGATTTCGACGCCGCCGACGTGCTCCCGCCCGGCGCGAGCGCCACATTCGCCGATCAACTGGTAGGCCAAGGCAAGGAAGAGAAGCCAACCGACGAGGAGCTCGCCGAGCAGGCCCCGGTGAAGCTCGCCGAGTACCTTGATAAGTGCATCGACGAGGCGTTGAAGAACGCCGACGACCCCGCATTTGACGAGTTGCCCAAGGCCGTGGTGGTGCCGCACGTGGATTATCCCCGCGGCTGGATGAACTACGGCGCGGTTTGGGGCCGGATGCGGGTGGTCGAGCGACCGGCCCGCGTGGTCGTCCTTGGCACCAACCACTTTGGAGCCGCCACGGGCGTCGTCGCCTGCAACAAGGGATTCGCCTCACCCTTCGGCGAGAGCCATGTGGACTCGGAACTGCTCGCATCGATCCAGACCAAGCTCGGCGGCGATTTGGGTGAAAAGCTCATCGCCAACCGCTACGACCACGAGAATGAGCACTCGATCGAGCTGCAGGTCGCATGGCTCCAGCATTGTCTCGGGGCCGATGAGAACGGCGAGTTCTGCAAGGTCCTGGGTGTACTCATTCATGATCCAAGCGTCAACGGCGGCGAGAGCTACGACGGCAATGGCGTCGGATACGAGCCATTTATCGAGGCACTCAAGGCCGCGATCAGCGAAGCGCCAGGGAGAACCCTAGTAGTAAGCAGTGCCGACCTGAGCCACGCGGGGCAGGCCTTCGGCGACCAGCAGGTGCTCACAGGCGATGACGAGCAGGCCAAGGCGTTCCGCGAGCAGGTCGTGAAGCACGATCGCGAGATGCTGGACCTGCTGCGGGAGCGCAAGGCCGACGAGCTGATCTCATCGATGAGCTGGCAACAAAACCCGACCCGGTGGTGCTCAATCGGCAACATGACGGCTGCTTTGAAGGTGACCGACGCAGAGAGTGTCCATCTTCTCAACTACGCCGCCGCGATCGACCCCCAGGGCCTGAGCATGGTCTCGAGCTGTGCAATGGTCATGCGATAGGGGCTAGTGCTAGCGGGGTTGGTCACCGGCGTGTAACTCGGGTGTCTGAGGGCGTCTTGGCAGGAACAGCCGGCCTTTGATCACGTACTTCCAGGTGCCGTGTTCGGTCCGGGCATTCGACCCAGGGCCGGGCGGCCGTTAGGATCGTGGCCCTATCTAGCTCGGCTTTGAGCTCGGGGAGGGCTGGGCCCGTGTTTGGGCCTTGGATGTTTAGGTTCGAAGGGAGCGTTCAATGGCTTCATCGAGTGGTTGCTGGGGTGTGGAACTGGGCGCGGGCTCGGTGAAAGCTCTCAAACTTGAGATCAAGGACGACCGCCCGGTCGTCACCGACTTCCTCGTCGTGCCGCACGCGAAGGTGCTGAGCACGCCCGGGTTGGATCCGGATGACGCGATGCGCGTGGCGCTCGGCACGCTCGCGTCCCAGCGCGATCTGTCTGGGGCGAAGATCGCGGTGGGCGTGCCCGGCAAGGCGAGCTTTGCGCGATTTGCGAAGCTGCCGCCGGTGGAGCCCAAGAAGGTTCCCGACATCGTGAAGTTCGAGGCGGCCCAGCAGGTGCCGTTCCCGTTGGAAGAAGTCGAGTGGGACTTCCAGACTTTCCAGAGCCCGGACTCGCCGGACATCGAAGTTGGCATCTTTGCGATGACCAAGGAGCGGATGAAGCACCAGCTTGATCTACTCGCCGATGTCGGGATCACGCCGGACGTGGTGACTCTCAATCCGGTTGCGACGTACAACGCGATGGCGTTTGACCTGGAGTTCACCGAGGCCACGTCGGGCACGATCCTGCTGGATATCGGCACGACCTCGACCGACCTGACGATCGCCGAGGCTGGCCGCGTGTGGGAGCGAACCTTCCAGATCGGCGGCCATCACTTTACCGAAGCGGTCGTCCAGGCATTCGACCTGAGCTACCCCAAGGCAGACCGGCTCAAGCGCGAAGCGCAGCAGACCAAGCACGCTAAGCATGTGTTCCAGGCGATGCGTGGCATGTTCGGCGACCTGGCCCAGGAAGTGCAGCGTTCGATCGGGTACTACCAGTCGCTGCATCCGGACGCGAATCTCAAGCGGCTCATTGGCATGGGCGCGACGTTCAACCTGCCGGGGCTTCGCAAGTTCCTCAAGCAGCAGATCCAGATGGACGTGTACCGGCTGGAGAGTTTCAAGAAGACCGAGGTCTCCGACCCGAATCGCAAGGACGAGCTGGAGGCCAGCGCGGGCGAGTTGGTGGTGTGCTACGGCCTCGCGCTGCAGGGCGTTGGGTATGAGACCATTGATGCCAACCTGATCCCCGTCGACATCATCCGCGAGGCGATGTGGCGTCAGAAGACCCCCTTGTTCGTGGGTGCGGCGGGGCTTGCGCTGCTGAGCTGTGGTGCGATGTTTGTCGGCCCCATGCGTGATGACGTCAAGCTCGGCAACCTCAAGGCCCCCGAACAGATCCGCGACGTCACGCGAGAGGTGAGCGATCGGAAATCCAACGCTCAGGAAGCGGGCGTGCTGGGTGGATCCCAAGCAGACATGAACGCGGCGAACTACGTGGAGCTGAATGCAAGCCCACGCGTCCACGCGCACATCGTGCAGGATGTAGGCCTGATGTTCCAGGATGCGACCGCGAAGCTCCAGGCATCGAGCGTCCAGTTGGAGGATGGCCAGACCGTGGACGGTCCGGGGTATGAACTGGTGAAGCTGGATACCGGCTTTGTTGCACCCGGCAACTCGATCTCGAGCCGGCTGCCCACCCAGCGTGAGATCGACGATGATCCAAACAAGGAGAAGGCTCGGATCGCGATCACGTTGACGGCGCGGACGCCCCACCCTGAGCCGCGAGAGTTCGTCGTCGCGACGCTGGATAAGTGGCTCCGGGAGAACGCCGAGCGTGAGGGCGTGCCCTACACGATCATCGCCGACGAACGCGACCTGCTGGTTCGGATCGCCGATGCCAAGATCGCGGTAGTGGCAACTGCCGCGCCCGACCGGCGCCGAACAACACGTTCAACTCGAGACCAAGACCTGAATGCGGCGTTCGCCGACGCGATGGCGCATCAACAGGCGTTGGACTTGGATCAGAACATCGGATCGACAGGGGCTTCGTCCAGAGGTGCCCAGCCCGGATCGCGGGATCTGAACGCCAACGCCCCGATCACCAAGCCGATAGATCCGAGAGAAGAGTTGCTCACCGAAGTTGAAGTTTTTTGGTATGTCGCGATCGGTGAGCCGGACACGACCGCAGCCGAGGAGGACGAGTAATGGGCAAGATTCTCGCATGGGTGAAGGCCCATCTGATCCCCGTGATCTGCATCGCGATCGTGGTAGTCTCGCTGCCCGTGGCATACGTCTTCAGCTCGAATATGGCCAAGGGGGTCAAGGAAGAGCTGCAGGCCAAGGTCAAGACCGAGTTCCAGAAGGTTGAGCGCCAGAATGTGAGCTATCAGCTCCCGTCCTTTGCGTCCGACATGGAAGAGGTCTCGCTCAGCCATCCACCGAATGATGCCATCACCAAGTGGTTCGCTGACCATGCCTCGGCCCTGGAGCAGGAAGCCGGACAGGTGTCTCAGGCCGCGCTGGCGTTCAATAAGCGGGATCATCAGGTGCTGGTATCCGGCATGTTCCCCGAGCCGACCAACGCCGATGATCGACGTCTCAAGCCGTTTGAGTTTCTTCGGGCTCTGAGCGGCTACCGGGGCGCCGAGTCCGTGGTTGATCGGCTGCTCGGGCGCGTGAATGGCGGCTCGCCGCCGGACTCGGCTCGCGTCGCGATTGGGATCGAAGAGGAGAAGACCCGCTTTATCGCAGATCTGGAACGCAAGCGGGGCCCGGGCCAGAACATGAGCGACGATGAGCAGGAAGCGATGACCGCGCATCTTCGAGAAGCCCGGATCGATCAGTATCGACGCCAGGCGGGGCGGCTGAGCGTGTATATCAGCCCGGAGGTCTTGCTAGCGGCTCTGGAAGTGCCCGAGACTGAACCCGCGAATCCGCCGGCGGCGGCGAATCTGTTCGAGAAGCAATGGAACGTGTGGATCGTGACCGACATCCTGGATGCGATTGCGCTCGCCAACTCCGATGAGCGGGGCAGGCCCCAGCGGATCGTGCCGGTGAGCAAGGGCTCGCTGGGCTCGGTGGTCAAGCGCGTGAACTCGATCGAGGCTCGGCTCGGCGGGGACAACTACCTCGGGTATCTGGTCTATGAGGGTGAGCAGACCACCAAGGATCGCGGGGGTCAGGGCAGCCCCGGCGGCCTGGTCGGCACCGCCGACTCCTGGAGCCTCACCGGGCGGCTGACGCACACAGACAATCAGGTCTACGACGTGATTGACGTGAGCATGCAGCTGATCGTCGATGTGGAGCGGCTGCCCAAGTTGCTTCAGGCGTTTGAAGAGATCAACTTCATGAGCGTGCTGGACGTCGATCTCAAGGAGGTCGATCCCTGGAACGATCTCCAAGAAGGCTACGTGTACGGCTCGGGCAGTATCGCGAAGGCAACGATCGTGCTTGAGACGGTGTGGCTTCGCGAATGGACCATTCCGCTCATGCCCACCGCGTTTCGCGAGGGCATCGGGGCGAAGGGTTTCGAGAACAACGACAACTGATTGATGCGTGTAGTGAGCAGAGACGAATCTTGACAGGTGGCTGGCGTTGGGCCGGCAACAAGCGGGCGACAAGCCGGCATGATCGCGAGGTGAACGATGGCAAAGGGCAAAGGTATCAACCCGATCGAGCAGCACATCGAAAAGATCGTGCTTGGTGTGGTGGGTGTGGTATTCCTGGGCGTGGTCGCGATGCAGTTCGTGGGAGGCGGGACCAAGGTCTCGGTCGACAACCAGGAACTGGATCCGGATGCGGCGATGGCCCATGTCGGCCGCAAGGCGGAAACGCTCTTGACCCAGGTGAAGAACCCGTCTCCTGAGTTGCCCGAAGCGCCGGCGATGGGAATCGCCGAGGCTTGGCAGCAAGGCCGGACGGTGGGCGAGCCGATGCAGGTCGCGTCGCTCATGCGCAACGTCGGGCCGGTTTCGGCAGACTTTGACCCGAGCAAGATCAACGAGGATGAGATCACGGGCGATTACAAGTACCCCGCGCTTGCGATCGCGGGACCGGACAAGCCCCAGGCTGTGTCGTTCCCCTTTACGCTCGATCCGTTCGAGGTCGCGTCGAGCCCCGAGGTGCGTGCGATCGTGCCCGTGAGTCAGCCGTTTGATATCGCGGCGATTTCGGTCGAGGCCTCCTTCGATGCCGAACAACTGCGCGCAACATTGAGCAACGATCCCGATGGCGAGGGACGGGACTTCGCGCCCATCCCGAACCAGTGGTGGCGGGACAACGTCGAGGTTATCGAGGTGCACCTGGAGCGTGCCGAGGGCCTGGATGCCGCCGGCGAGCCGATCAATCTTGTGCTCGTGGCGGCGCTGCCCGGGCGCGAAACGCTCATGGATCTCATGCCGATGGATGGCGGGATCAAGACGATGGAAGACGCGAACGAGCTTGTTGGCGTCGCACGGGAGGAAGCCGCGAGAGTGCGCGAGCCTCGCTTCTATCGCGCGATCGCCGGTGCTCCTTGGATGTCACCGAGCGATTTCGCCAAGCTCGATGAGATCGAGGCAAGGCAGAGCGAGATTGCGCAGCTTGTTCGCCGGTACGACAAGGCAAGCAAGGACCTCGAGGGCTTGGAGCGGCGACTGGCCGAGGCCGGTGCGCCAGCGGGTGGTCGGAACACCCCGGCAGACCCGCACGGCAAGGGGAACCCCAGGCAACCAAGGCAACGCGATCCGGTTCAGCCGCAGATCGACCCCAAGATCCGATTGATCGAGGGCCAGATCGACGAGACAGTGCTCAACCAGCAGCGCATCGAGCTCGAACTCGAAGACTTGGGCGTAGACCCTCAAGGCGAGCCGCTGGTGAGCGAGGAGCAGGAGTTCGTTGATCCGTTGCTCGACGCCGATCGCGTGCGGCTGTTGGCCCACGACGTCGATATCGAGCCCGGCAAGACCTACGTGTACCGGATGCGGATCGTGGTCAACAACCCGCTGTTCGGGCACGGCCAGCAGTTGCACGAGGATCAGGGGCAGCTGGCCTCGAACCCGATGATCAACAGCGATTGGTCGGACTGGAGCGATCCGGTTTCGGTGCTGCAGAATGAGTATTTCTTCGTCACCACGGCCAGTGAGGGCGATCAGATCGGCGGGCCGCGGGCGGGCGTCGAGGTGTATCAGTATTGGTACGGATACTGGCGCAAGGGCGTGACGAGCATCGAGCCGGGCGATTTCATCGCCGTCGATCTCAGGCTCCCGGACGCAAACTTGCTCCCGATATTCGATATGGAGCGGCTTGCTTTACAGACCGACAACCAGCGCAATGCGCCCGGGCGCGGCCCTGGTCGTACTCCGCATGGCCAGGTGAACCTCGATCTGGATTCTCCGGACGAGGAGTTGCCCCCCAACGCGATCGCGGCTGAACCTCTGCCCCCGGTGAGCGTGGACTACGTGCTGCTCGATGTCGCATCGGTGCCCGGTGCGACCGGTCGAGACGCGATTCGGCGTGCAATCTTCCGGGGCGACAGTGGCGGATTGGTCTGGCGCCATCCTCAAGAGGAAACCTCTCAGGCGTTGTATGAGCGGGTCAAGAACTCCGCGGCCGAGGGGCTGCGGCAAGGGCGTCCTGAGCCCGAGCCCGAGCCTGAGGACGTCTTCGTGCCGCCGGTGCGCCCGATCCCGACCAATGACGATCCGCCGGCTCCTGGCGGCGGTTGATTCGGCAGGCTGCACGAGTGAGCGTGCGCCGGAAATCGGCTGAAATAGGTCGATTCTCAGCGCCTTGAGCCTTGACTTTCAACAGGTGATGTCTAGCATCCCCTCGCCGCCTGAAACAGGCGGCTTTCGACTCTCTGCGGGGCTCAGATCCGCAGGGAAGCCTAGAGAACGCGACGCGTTTGACGGGCACGTTTCTTTGACAACTGGAGAAGAACGAGAGTGGCTCTCACTCGCGATCCCCCGTGTTCGGTCTGGTTAGGCCGGGCACACCTTCAGAAGGGGATCAGGTAGACGTGTGAGAGCCGAGTATCCGAGCATCTCGAGTGTTCGAAAGAAACGGTGAATGGCAGTTTATGTCAACCGGTCGCTACGGCGTCCGGTCGGCATGATCAAGCCACGAAGGGCACATGGTGGATGTCTTGGCGTCAGAAGGCGATGAAGGACGTGAGAACCTGCGATAAGCCTCAGGGAGCCGGTAACTAGGCTGTGATCTGAGGATTTCCGAATGGGGCAACCCGGCCCGTTAGGGTCATCTGTTGCTGAATGTATAGGCATCAGAAGCGAACCCGGGGAACTGAAACATCTAAGTACCCGGAGGAAAGGAAATCAACCGAGACTCCGTAAGTAGCGGCGAGCGAAAGCGGATGGTTGTGAGACTTGCGAAGGCGTTGGAATGCGCCGCCGAAGACGGTGAAAGCCCGGTAGCATGAGGTAGCAACTAAGCCCATAGAGTAGGTCCGGTCCCGTGAAACCCGGATTGAACATGGGGGGTCCACCCTCCAAGGCTAAGTACTCTCTGACGACCGATAGTGAATCAGTAAGGTGACTGAATGATGACAAGCACCCCGATGAGGGGAGTGAAAGAGACCTGAAACCATGTGCTTACATGCGGTCGGAGCCTTTGTCTTCGGACAGGGGTGACGGCGTGCTTTTTGCATAATGAGCCCGCGAGTTAGTCTCATCGGCGAGCCTAAGGCCTACCGGGCCGGAGGCGGAGCGAAAGCGAGTCTGAATAGGGCGCGCAGTCGATGGGGCTAGACGCGAAACCCGTGTGATCTACCCATGGCCAGGGTGAAGGAGGGGTAAAACCCTCTGGAAGCCCGAACCCGTTAACGTTGAAAAGTTATGGGATGAGCTGTGGGGAGGAGTAAAAGTCTAATCAAACCGGGATATAGCTCGTTCTCGTCGAAATAACTTTAGGGTTAGCCTCAGGTGGCAGCCTTCGGGGGTAGAGCGACTGGATGAGGAGTGGGCCCTTCCCGGGTACCCTTCTCAACCAAACTCCGAATACCGAAGGTCAAGGCCTGGGAGATAGCCCACGAGTGACAATATCCGTGGACAAAAGGGAAACAACCCAGACCGCCGGCTAAGGCCCCGGATCAACGCTAAGTTCTTAAGGAAGTCAGATTGCTATGACAGCCAGTATGTTGGCTTAGAAGCAGCCATCATTTAAAGAGTGCGTAATAGCTCACTGGTCGAGGAGTCTGGCGCCGATAATGATCGGGAATAAGCGTAGAGCCGAAGCCGCGGAATCGAAAGATTGGTAGACGAGCGTTCCTGGCAGCGTAGAAGCGGTTCCGGAAGGGGTCGTGGAGCGCCAGGAAGTGAATATGCGGGCTTGAGTAACGATAAAGAGGGTGAGAATCCCTCTCGCCGTAAGCGCAAGGTTTCCCGGGGAAGGTACATCCGCCCGGGGTTAGGCGGGACCTAAGGCGAGGCCGAAAGGCGTAGTCGATGGATAGCAGGTGAATATTCCTGCCCCCTTGCAGAGATCAATCCAGAGTGCGGACTTCTTAGACCGGCGGGACTGTCAGATGTCCAGGTTCTGCCGATGTCGGTCGGCGAAGTTCCTAGAAAAGCTCTGGTGGCAAAGCAAGGCCCGTACCTAAACTGACACAGGTGCGCGAGGCGAATAGCCTCAGGCGCTCGAGAGAATGGTCGTGAAGGAACTAGGCAAACTCACCCCGTAAGTTCGCGATAAGGGG
>JAJDDL010000121.1 GCA_029260335.1 Phycisphaerales bacterium
ACTCGCTGATCCTCAAGCTCAGCCCATACCATTCCATCGAAATGACCCACGACAGCCATTCCACTGCCCTGATCCGCCTGCGATATGACTTCGCGGCTTCGCATCGCCTGCACTCGGCGAGCCTCAGTGCCGAGGAGAATCGACGGCTCTTCGGCAAGTGCAACTACGAGAATGGCCACGGGCATAACTACGAGTTCGAGCCATGCGTTGAGGTGAGCCTTGATGCCGAGGGCAACTCGAGCGTGT
Source organism: Phycisphaerales bacterium (assembly GCA_029260335.1). Classification (GTDB taxonomy): domain Bacteria; phylum Planctomycetota; class Phycisphaerae; order Phycisphaerales; family UBA1924; genus S146-42. The sequence goes on from JAJDDL010000121.1 coordinate 247, forward strand.
CGTCGAGCGAGGTGGATCGGCTCGCCAAAGAGATCATCCTGGACCGCTACGACCATCGGCACCTCAATCTGGATATGCCCGAGTTCGGGCCCGAAGGTGTAAACCCCACCGTTGAGAACATCGCACGGGTGTTCTTCGAGCGGTTTGCGCCCGAGGTCGAAGCGGCCGGCGGCAAGCTCCGCGAGGTCGTGGTCCGCGAGAGCGATCGCACGAGCGCGACCTACCCCGCCTGACGCTCCTGTACCAATCAACTGCACCGCATGGGCGTTGCCGGGGCCCGCAACGTCCGAGAAAGCTCTTTCTTTGGCGTGCGTGGGTGAATCCCTCGTCCCCATCTCAGCGCAAGGTGCACCGCGGACACTCGTCCCACTACAATCGCACATCTATGGGTATTGGCCTGCTGTTACTGGATAAGGGTCTCATCTCCAAGGGGGACCTTGATCGCGCGATCGCTGAGCAGCAGACCTCGGGCGAAAGGCTGGACAAGGTCCTTGTCCGCCAGGGCGTGGTCAGCCGAGACCAGGTGCTCGAGGCGATGGGCGATCAGTTCCACATGCCCGTGGTCGACCTCATGGAAGTCAAGGTCGATCAGACGACCCTCCAATCGCTTCCGGCCAAGCTCGTCTACAAGCAGAACTGTGTTCCGATCCGCTCGGACGATGACACGTTGACTGTCGCAACGAGCGATCCGTTCGAACTGAGCGTGCTCGATGAGCTGCGCTTGCTCGCCGGGCGCACGATCGATCTGGTGCTCGCGGACGAAGAACAACTCCAGCGTTTCATCCGCGCAAACTACGGCGTGGGCGGCGACACGCTCGACGAACTCTCAGAAGGCAAGGCCGACGAGGATGTCCAGGTCTCCGACGAGATCGAACAAGCCCAGGAAGCCTCGGTCATCAAGCTCGTCAATGACCTGCTCATCGAGGCGATCACCGATCGCGCGACGGACGTGCACATAGAGCCGTACGAGCACGAGCTTCTGGTGCGCTATCGCATCGATGGCGTGCTTATGCGCGCAAACGTTCCTGCCTCGGTGCATCGTTTCGGCGCCGCGATCATCAGCCGCATCAAGATCATGGCGAGCCTGAACATCGCCGAGAAACGCAAGCCCCAGGACGGACGCATCAGCATCCGACACCGTGTCGAGGGCCAGCTCCACGAGTTCGATCTGCGTGTGAGCATCATCCCGATGCTCTTCGGCGAGGGCGTGGTCATGCGCATCCTCGACAAGTCCCAGGCGCTCATGGACCTTCCCGATCTGGGCATGACAGGCCTCGCCTACGAGAAGTGGATCGAGCTGATCACCAAGCCCCACGGCATCATGCTCGTGACCGGCCCGACTGGCTCGGGTAAGAGCACCACGCTCTACGCGTCGCTCAACCGCATCGTCGGCGAAGACATCAAGGTCATCACGGTCGAGGATCCCGTCGAATACCACCTCGACGGCGTCAACCAGATCCAGGTCAACAACAAGGTCGGGCTGAGCTTTGCGCTGGGCCTGCGCTCGGTCTTGCGGCACGACCCGGACGTGGTCATGATCGGTGAGATCCGTGACAAGGAAACTGCTGAGATCGCCGTGCAGGCCTCGCTCACGGGCCACCTGGTATTCAGCACGCTCCACACCAACGACGCGCCGGGCGCAACGACGCGCCTGATGGACATGGGCGTCGAGCCGTTTCTGGTCTCGTCCAGTGTCGAGGGCATCCTTGCGCAGCGCTTGGTCCGCAAAGTGTGCGACAAGTGTGCGCAGAGCTACACGCCAACCAAGGCCGATCTGCCCGACGATTTCGAACCGCCGAGCGATGGCAAGCTCCAACGCGGCACCGGCTGCAGGGCATGTCGAGACAAGGGGCTTCGGGGCAGGCTCGGTTTGTATGAACTGTTGACGCTCAGCGACACGGTCCGCGACATGGTCATGCATCGCGCCAACTCGCGCGAGATCGCCAAGCAAGCGCTGAGCGAGAACGACCTGGTCACGCTCCGACAAGACGGCTATGAAAAGGTTCGCGAGGGCAAGACCACGATCGGCGAGGTGGTCCGGGCACTCGCGACGTAGCCACCGCTCCTCAACTCATTGAATGCCCATTGAAAAAGCCCCGGGCGACTCGTCCGGGGCTCGCTCATTTGTTGATAAGGCGACTCAGTTGCGGGGCTGGCCGGTGCTGATCTCTTCACCGCCGAAGTCGATGCCGCGAAGGCCGCCGCGCGTCCAGCGGTAGTAGCCCTGGACTTCCTCGGCTCCATCCCATCCGCCCGTGCGAAGCGGCGCTTCCCATTCCTCGGGCTCATAATCGAACCTCGTGGGATCGGGATCCGACTCATCACGTCGCGGGTCCCAGCCTTGGTTGGAGTCCGCGGTCTGGCGGGTGTTTACGTTGCCGTCGAACGCGAGCAACGGCTGCCTCGCTTCGGGATGAGCGTAGAACATGTCCTTGCCGAAGTGACGCTGGTACAGGTCCATGAAGAAGACCTTCTGGCTTGGGAACGCGACCTTCTCCATCGTGATCTTGACGCCCAATGCCGAGGTCTGGTTCGCGGCCCACTTGCGATGCGAGCGGAACTGGCCGACACGCGCGCCCCGGAGCACGTTGGTGATCCTGCTTTGGAACTTGTCATAGGTTGCCGCCGAGACTTCGTAGCTTGTGCTGTAGGGGAACAGATCGCCTTCCATCTGACGCTGGGAGACTTTGGCTTCCAGGGGCAGCACGCTGAAGTGATCTCGGAAATCAACCGTCTCGGTCTGATAGAGCAGACGCCAGGTGTCCTCGGGGCAAACCACGCCCTTGTCGGGCTGATGATCCGAGAGGTAGTTCGACAACACGAGATTCGTGAGATGGGGATAGGGGAAGCCCAGTCCCTTGTCGCGCGGGATGTTGATGTCATGCCCGTTGAAGTCACGAACGAGTTGCACCGCCTGGAGCATCGCGCCGTCAGAATCGCTATGGATCCCTCGGAGATGCCTCTCGATGTCGGAGTCGGCATTGGCACTCTGCATGCCCGCCCGCCAGTTGAAGTTGGGAATGCGATCCTCGTGATCGGAGGCGTAGCCAAACGCGGCGGTCCCCATCTGCTTCATGTTCGTGCTGCAGATCGCGAGCTTGCCGCTTCGTCGGGCATCGCCGAGCGCAGGCAGCAAGATGGATATGAGCACCGCAATGATCGCGATGACAATGAGCAACTCGATGAGCGTGAACGCTCTGCGTGCCATGGGAGCCTCCTTGATCGGCCCGACCCGGCCCGACCCAACTGTGCGATTCCAAGGGACAAGACAACCGCCGCGGCTCGCCAGCCTCGACTGGTCGAGCGTATCACGAACAAAGCCCCGGCACAAGAGGCCGGGGCTCTGGTTTCTACGTACTAGTGCTCGAAATATCCACAGAACACTTCCGGTTGTCTGCGAACTTAGTCGAGCCCGCCCTTGAGCTTCTCTAAAACTCTCGGCTGGGCCTGAGCCACGACCGCGCTGAGCATCGCCCGTTCCAGCGGATCCATCGAGAGCGCCGACCGCAGGATCTTGGCCGACAACGCCGGGTCGATCTTCGCAAGATCAAACGCCGCGTCGTTGAACGAAAACTCCTGGGAACGAGCGATCGCGGGGATCGCCACTGCCGCGATCAGGGGCGCGAACTGGCCCATCGCGCCGCCCATGACACTGGTCTGTACGAGCATCGAGCGATCGCCGCGGTACTCGGTCACGTAATCCTGGCCATCCCAGTAGCTGCCGCCGACCGAGGCGCGGACATCTTCAAACAACTCACCGAAGGTCGGCACGACCATGCCCGGATCGCGCAGGCCTGGCGAACGCACGCCGTTTGCAACGGCCGAGCCGAGCATGCACGCGAACGGATACCCGCTCTTGCCCAGACGCTCGGCGTCGAGGAAGTTGACGCTCACATACTGGCGACCACGATCGAGTTGCTCCACAAACGCGGGATTGGATCCGAGCCCGTCATCGCCCCGCCCGCCGGCCTGGTTCGCCGCGGCGACGACCCCCTGCGGCGTGGCACCCAGGATCAGCCAATCGTCGGTCAGCGCGAGCGTGAGTTCCAAGGGGATCGGGATGCCGTTGAACCGAAGGCTCAACAGATCATGTCCCGAGTTGTTCCAAGACGCGACCGAGACATACCGAGCCACGTGCTCGTCCATCTGGGTCATCTGATTAGCCAGGCCCGCGAGCTTGGCCAGCGTGTCTGCCATCCGGTCGTGATCGCCCACGCCCAGGAGCACGACGCCCGAGAGAAGCGAGCCGCCGCCCGTGGAATCGGAGGTGTACATCGCGATCGAGTCGCCCATGGCGCCGATGATGTCGGTGCGAAAATCAATGCCGGTCTGGTCCTTGAACATATGCAGACCATCCTCGACAGGCATGAACTCGCCCATCATGTCGATCGCTTCGTTGATCTGCTCGAAATCGAATCGAGCGATCGACGCCATCACGGCATCCGAGGGAATCGCACGCAACTCGTCGCGCGTCAGCGGCTCGATCGGCAGGCCCAATCCCCGAGCAGCCCACTTGGAATCCACGATCGCGATTCGCTCGACCGAGTACTCGCTCGTGAAACCCGCGTTGTAATCGATCTTGATCGTCCGATCGCCGATGAGCCCACTCTCTTCCATAGAGCTGACCATGACGTCCATCATCGGCTCATCGCCAGCGAACTGCTCGGCCATCGCAAGCCCGAACTTCGCCAAAGGCTGCAGCGCATCGAAGTCCATGTGCGCCCGGAAGATCGAGGTCATGCCCGCGGGCGATGCCGGGAGCGCATCAAATCCGT